>NZ_VKDB01000008.1 GCF_007280555.1 Deinococcus detaillensis
TAGCTCAGCTGGTAGAGCACTACCTTGCCAAGGTAGATGTCGCGCGTTCGAATCGCGTCTCCCGCTCCATGTCACAAGCCGTCCCTCTAGTACTAGAGTGAGCGGCTTTTTTGTTGTTCGTTTTCTTTTTGCTCACTCACTGATTTTTCTCAGTGCCCAAGCCGTCAAACGCGGCAGTACGCGGCCATACGGCGGATACATCGCCCTAACCGGTGAAAGCGTCGGCTCACGGGTGATGGCCCGATGGTGGGAGAAAGCGCGGAAGCTGTATTCGCCGTGATAGCTGCCCTGACCGCTATGGCCGACGCCGCCGAACGCCAAGCGCGGATGCACGAACTGAATCACCGTACCGTTAACCACCAGACTGCCGCTGCTCGTCTGGCGTTCGACTCGTCGTTGTGTCTCAGCGGTTTTCGTGAATAGGTAGAGTGCCAACGGTTTTTCATGGCGTTGGATAAGATCAATGGCTTCATCGAGCGTTTGATAAGTGACGACTGGCAAAACTGGGCCGAAGAGTTCTTGTTGCATCAGCGGCATATCGGGCTGGACGCCGGTCACGAGGGTGGGGGAGATGTACCGCTCGGATTCGTCAAAAACGCCGCCATACGCCAGTTCCGCTCCGGCTTCCTGACTGGCTTTTGTCAGGCCGCGCAGCCGAGTAACGCTCTGAGGATCAATCATCCTGCCGTAGTCGGGGCCGCGCCTCTGCCAGATGGGGCCGCCATACCGGGTTTCGATGGCTTCTCTGAGCCGCTGGGTTAACTCGCTAGCAATGGCCTGATGAGCCAAGACATAATCAGGCGCGATACAGGTTTGTCCAGCGTTCAAGAACTTGCCCCAAACAATGCGCTCGGCGGCCAATTTGAGATCAGCACTTTCATCAACGAGCGCAGGTGATTTGCCGCCGAGTTCGAGGGTGGTACTGGTCAGCGTCTGTGCGGCGGCGCTCAGCACTTTGCGCCCGATAGCCGGACTGCCAGTGAAGAAAATATGATCGAATGGCAGTTCGAGAAGCGCCTCGGCCACGTCTGGGCCGCCCTCTACCACGCTAACTAGACTCGGCGAGAAGGTCGCGGCAATCAGTTCGCTCAGCGCTCTGGCGGTGGCAGGCGCTTTTTCGCTGGGCTTGAGGATGGCCGTATTGCCCGCTGCCAGCGCTCCGATCAGCGGCGTGAGACTGAGATTGACTGGATAATTCCACGGACTCAGAATCAGGGTCACGCCACGCGCTTCCGGCTGCATGGCGCTGCGGCCCCAGCCCAAACCGGCAACTCCGTTGACGTACTGCGGCTGCATCCAGCTTTTCAAATGGCGGCGAGCATACCGAATTTCTTCGAGCAACGGGTGAAGTTCGGTGATTTCCGCTTCGGCCCGGCTCTTGCCCAGGTCTTGTGCCAGAGCGGCGGCCAGTCCCACCCGCCGGCCTTTGACGGCGTCGCTAAGCTGCCGGAGTAGTGCTCGGCGCTCGGCAGCGCTGCTTTGAGCGGCCTTCCAGCGCCGTGCTTGATGCGTCTCGAAGAGCTGATGAAGTTGAGTGAGGTGAGCTGACGTCTCAGATTCAGGAATGGGTGCAATAGGCATCTAGGCTAGCCTCCAAAATAGACGGGGAGAAGTTGAACTCAGTCTAAACGCTCTTCACCTTGCTGAACGCCTTAGATAGACTTCATCCTGACTTTATCTATCCGTGAGGCGGCGCTGAGATTGAAAGTCTTGTTACCTATTGAACAGGGGTCAGTCAGCACATGATGGGGGAGTTCGATGTTTTGTACCTACCAGAAGCAAGCGGAAGGTGTCAATTCGGTGGCGAAACGTGCAACGCTTGCGCCACAAAGAGGTTAATTATGAAAAATACTATGATGTTCGGGATGGGCGTGTTGCTGCTGAGTTCTTGCTCGATGATGGGAATGGGCGCTGGCTCAAAAGACAGCACCATGACCAAAGACGGAGCCGCCATGAAAGACAATGCCATGGCCGATAGCAGCATGGCTGTAAAAACCCCAGTGGTGAACCAGAACACCGCCTCCTACGTCCTCAACCGTCAACCAGCGGCCACCAATATCGCGCCGATGGGCAACGTGGCTGTCACGATGAACGGCGACACGGTGATGACCACCACCAAGCTGACCGGCATGGCCCCTGAAACCTACTACGTGGCTCACTACCATAACCAAGGCACTGTGCCCTCGACTGATCCATGCGCCAGCAACGGCCCGGCGATTTTGCCGAGCATGATGGTTGGCCTCAGCGATAAAGGTGGCAACGTGATCTTGATGGGCAGCGTCGCCAAGAGCGCCATCATGAAAGCCACCTACTACAACGTCCACACGGCCAAAAACGCCGCTGGCGAGCCTGCTGACCCAGGCGTAGCTTGCAGCGCTGTCAAGATGTAAGACTGAGTTTTCGCACCTTCAAAACAGGGTCTGATTTCGGTCAGGCTCTGTTTTGTATTTGGGTCTGCCGTCAAGCCTGCCGCGTGACATAGCTCTGAACCAGATCAATGATCTGTGAGGCAGCAGTTTGGTTTGCCGCTTTGCCCAGCGCTTCTTCGAGCAAGCTGAGTCCCCTGCGGCCTTGCTCAGAGGCAAACTGCTGTGCATAATCGAGGCTGCCGCTTTCCCGAATCCAGTCCAGCACCTGAGCCATCTGTGCCGGGTCTTTGTCCGTTCTGGGGAGCGCCATTTGACTTAGGAAGAAAGCCCGTTGTGTGGCGGGTGCGCCGGAGAGCCAATGCAGCACGATCAAGGTGCGCTTGCCTTCGAGAAGGTCGCCGCCGATTTCTTTGCCGTAGCTGCCTTCGTCTTCCTGCAAATTCAGCACGTCGTCCCTGATCTGGAAGGCCGCGCCCAGCGCTTCCCCGGCGGGCGTAAAGGCGGGGTCGGGGAGTTGTCCGGCGGCCAGCGCTCCCAGCCGCAGGGGAATGACCACTGTGTAATAAGCGGTTTTGAGGCGTACCATCTCCAAGTAATCGGCCTCGGTGAGCTGCCATTCGTGATGGGCCACCCAAGCCAAATCGAGATGCTGGCCCTCAGCCGTGCGGTGAATCATGGTCAGGACTTCCTCGTAAGCCCCTGGCACGCCGGCCTGCTGCACAGCGGCCCACATGTAAGCGTGCAGGGCGTCGCCTGCGTTCAGAGCCAGCGGCACGCCGTGGAGGCGGTGCAGCGCAGGCCGCCCACGGCGCTCTTCGCTGTCGTCTTCGATGTCGTCGTGAATCAGCACCCAATTTTGAAACAGTTCCAGCACCGCGCCGAGCCACAACGCGCTTTGCCACTGCGGGGTGTCTTCCCGCGCTCCGTGCGCTTTGGCGCTCAGCAGCAGCAGTTCGCTGCGTAGGCCTTTGCCGCCGCGCTGAGGGTAGTCGCGCAGCATGGCGTAGAACTGAGCGAGCTCTGGATGCGAGTGGGTACGGTCTGAATCGGTGCTGGGCAGTAGGCCAAAGATAAGGTCGAGCAGATCGGAGCGCATTGGGCATTAGTTTAGCGTGGAGAAGCTCCAACTTGACCGCGCTTCAAAATCCTTTCTAGACCGTAGACCATCAGCTTTCATTGAGCGACCGCTCGGCTTTTCGTTTAATCGGATTGGCGCGGGTCAGCGGCGTTTCGGCCTGCTGGCCTCTCAGGGCCAAGTCGCTGCTGGCCGGCCCCGGCAAGAAGCGGTTGAGCAGCGTCAGTACGTCGGCGCTGAGCTGCGGCGCGAGCGACTGAAACACCCTGAGCAGTTTGGCAGGGCCGCCGATCATCACTTCAGCCTCGCCGCGAATGAGAGCCTGCACGATGCGCTGGGCGGCTTTGTCGGCGTCCAGCGAGATCAGTGGAAGATTATCTAGCGTGGCAAATAAAGCGTATTCGCGGCGGTGCTGCCCCTTGATCTGGGCGTGCCTGGGACTGCCCGTCCGCATCAGACCCGGACAAACGGTGGTCACCAGTACGCCGTCTTGAGCGAGTTCGGCCCGCAGCGCCTGACCCAGACCCACCGCCGCGAACTTGCTAACGCTGTAGCTGCTCAGGTGCGGCACGGCGGCCTTGCCCGCTATGGACGCCACGATCAGCACCCGCCCGCCGCTGGCCCGCAAATACGGCAAAGCCGTGCGCGTCAGGCGCAGCGGCGCAAAGGCGTTGACTTCCATGCTGTCCCTGAACTCTTGCTCCGTTACATTGTCCAGCGGCCCGCTTTGGATAATGCCCGCGACGTTGGCCACCACGTCCAGGTGCCCGTAGGTGCTGATTGCCGCCTCAACTGCCCGCTCCAAGTCGGCTTGCTGGGTTACGTCGCCCACCACGATCTGCACTTGGGACGTTTGGCCGCTGATTTGCCGCAGCGCAGCGGCTCTGGCCCGCAAGTCACTTTCGGCGCGGCGCAGTTCGGCTTCGTCACGGGCCAGCAAGGTCAGGTTCGCGCCGTAGCGCAGCAGCTCGCGCCCCAGCGCCAAGCCCAGTCCCCGTGAGCCGCCACTGATCAGCACGGATTTTCCGGCGAGTGAAAACGGCGCGACAAACAAACGCCGGGCGGCGGTCAAAGCGGCGGCGCTGATGAGCAGTGTGCCGCCGAGGCCGGAGCGGCGCTTGCGGGTTTTGGCATTGAGTTTGGTCGATCTTGACACCGGCTTCATCTCTTTAGTGTGCGTGAAAGTGGTGGCAAAGGCGTTTAGAGTAAAGACATGACCAACGCGCCCACGCTGTTTGAACGCATCATCGCCCGCGATATTCCCGCTGAGATCGTTTACGAAGACGGGGACTACATCGTCATCAAAGACATTGCCCCCAAAGCGCCGGTACATCTGCTGGTCATTCCCAAAAAATTCAGTGCCCGAATTGACGACATCGTAGGCGAAGCCGAGATGGGCCGCTTATGGCTGACCGCCAGCCGCGTCGCTCGCCAGCAGCTCGGCGATTACCGTTTGGTCGTTAACGCTGGAAAAGGCGGCGGGCAAGAAGTCTTTCACACCCACATTCATATTCTGGGCGGCTGGGAAGGCGGGCATCCGGTAGGCTTCGGCCAGTAGCAGCGGGTATTCGTTCATGTTTGAACTCCACTTCGGCTTCCCGGTGCCCGGAGCGCTGCGCCACGCGCACGGCTACACCTTGCGCTGGGCCTCCTGCGCTGTCATGGGTATCGTCAACGTCACGCCCGATTCGTTCTCGGACGGTGGGCGCGGCGCGGAGGCGGCCCTCATTCACGCCGAGCAGCTTCTCCAAGACCAAGCCCTGATCCTCGACATCGGCGGCGAGAGCACCCGTCCCGGCGCTGAGCCGGTGGACGCCGCCACCGAGCTTGACCGGGTGCTGCCAGTCATTCGCGGCCTGAGAGGCAGCTCAGCCGTCATCAGTGTAGATACCCTCAAGCCGGAAGTCGCCGACGCCGCGCTGAGGGCCGGGGCGCACCTCGTCAACGACGTGTCGGGCCTGCGGGACCCGCAGATGCAAGTGGTCTGCGCCCAGCACGCCGCTCCCGCCTGCTTGATGCACATGCAGGGCCAGCCGCAAACCATGCAGCTTTTTGCGCACTACGAAGACGTGGTGGCCGAAGTCTTCGGCTTTCTGCGCTCTCAGGCCGAGCAGGCCAAAGCGGCGGGCGTGCCGAGCCTGCTGCTCGATCCGGGCATCGGCTTCGGCAAAACTTTAACGCACAACCTGACCTTGCTGCGTCACTTGTCTGAGCTGACGGCGGGGGAAAGTCCGGTGTTGGTGGGCGGCAGCCGCAAGCGCTTTTTGGGCACGCTGTCGGGTGAACCGCACGCGGCGGCCTCTACCCGTGACGCGGCCAGTCTGGCGCTGCACCTGCACGCTGCCCGGCACGGCTCGGCGCTGGTGCGCGTTCACGATGTGCGCTCCCATGTCTTGGCGCTGCGGGTGCAGGCCGCTCTCGAGAGTGCATAATCGGCTTTTGTATGAGCGAGTCTTCAGTCAGGCAAAGTTTGGGAAGCAAAGTCGTGCTCAAAGGTCTGGCCTTTCACGGACGGCACGGTGTTTATCAGGAAGAAGCGGTGTTTGGAGCGCGGTTCGTGGTGGACGCCGAGTTACTCTACGATTTCTCCGATATCGGTGATGATCTGACTCAGGCCGTCAACTACGCCGCCGCCTACGACCTGATCGCCTCTATCGTCACCGGAGAGCGCTGGCAACTCCTGGAAGCCTTGTCGGGGCGTTTGGCATCGGCTCTGCTGACCGACTTTCCCCAGCTCAGCGCCGTGACGGTGCGCGTCCACAAGCCCCACGCGCCGCTGCCGGGAGTCTTTGAAGACGTTTACGCCGAGCTGCACCTGAGCCGAGCTGAGCCGTGACGGCTATGACCACCGAAACGGCCCTGATCGCTCTGGGAGCCAACTTGGGCGATCCTGAGGCGGCGCTGAAGTGGGCTGTCCACGAACTCGCCGCTCTCGGTGAGGTGCAGGCCGTCTCGGCTTTTTACCGCACTGCTCCGGTGGGCGGGCCGAGAGGGCAGCCGGATTACCTCAACGCCGCCGCTAAACTCTGCACCCGCTTGTCCCCCGAAGCGCTGCTCGACGCGCTGCTGGACTTAGAAACCCGCTACGGCCGGGTGCGCCGTGAGCGCTGGGCCGCCCGGGTCCTCGATCTCGACCTGATCGCCTACGGCCAGCGCGTCCTCAGCACCCCGCGCCTGACCCTGCCGCATCACCGGGCTTGGGAGCGCGAATTCGTGCTCAGGCCGCTGGCCGACTTCGCTCCCGATTATGTCCACCCGCTGACCGGACAGAGTGTGTCGCAGGCGCTGGCCGAATTAGATCGGGCGCAACTACTCCCTGCTCCTCATCTTCCATGAGCCGCATCTGGCCTTCGGGCGTTCTATACTCCTAAACGGATGGCGCGGATAGACGGCAAATACGAAGTGATAGAACAGCGCTCGCAAAGTGGCGGGCAAACCATTTATACCGTGCAGGCCGATCCGCTTGTGGGCGCAGAAGCGGGAGAGTTGCTGCGGCTGGCGTGGTTTGAAGTGACCACCTCCGACGAGCGCAACGCTTTTCATAAGTACCGCACGGCTCTCAAGTCTCTTGCTCCGGCAGGCCTCGCTGACGTGGTGGCCCGTCCCGGCGCGTACTATGCGGTGTGGAGGGAAGTGCCGGGCGTGGCTCTGGCAGCTTTTCAGGCTCAGCCCATCAAAAATGAAACGGCGCTGAGCAATTTGCGCGAACTCGCGGCCCGCCTCTCAGCTCAGGGCTTCGCGCTGATGGACGCTGAAATCGTGATGGACGGCGACGTTCCGAGGCTGGCTTTCCTGACACCCGCCAGCCGCACCCCAGCCGAGGCCGAGTCGCTGAGCGCTGCCGCCCTGACGCCGATCAGCCAAGGCAAAGTGCGGCGGGTACGGCCACGCGGCAGCGTTTGGTCGTGGATTCCGGGCGTGGCCTGTGTAATCGGCGCGGCCTACTTCGGAGCGCAGGCCGCTCAAATTTATCTCAATCCGGCGCTGGCCGACGTGCCCGCTGTGATGGGCCAAGAAGCCAAAGCCGCCGCAGACAAGCTCAGCGCTCTGGGTTACCGCGTGCAGTACGCCGAGGGCGATCAGCGCGGCGCAGCGCTCGGCGCGGTCATCGCCCAAGAACCGGCCCCCGGCACCACCCTGCACCTTGGCCGCCTGGTGACCCTGACGGTCAACAACCCGCCCACCCTGACCGTGCCGAGATTCGAGGAAAAAACCATTGACCAAGTTAAAGCGACTTTGGCCGAGAATTTTCTCAAGCTCGGCAGCGTCTCGCAGGTCGACGGCGGCCTGAGCCAAACCCCCAAGGGCAGGGTCGTGGCGCAGCTTCCGGCTCCCGGCGCGGTGATTCGGCGCGGCCAAAGCGTGCGTTTGCTGATCAGCAGCGGCGTGGCGGTGCAGCAAACCTGGCTCCCGGATTTGCGCGGCTTGCCGTTTGACGACGCCCGCGATCTGGTGCGGCGAGCGGGCTTGGTGGTCAACTTAACCAAGAAAGAAACTTCCGACTCCGCCGAAAACACCGTGCTGCGCCAGTCGCCGGCTGCTTTCGACAAAGTTGACATCGGCTCGCCCGTGACCTTGGTGGTGGCCCAAACCCGCTACGAAGCGCCCGCCGTAGCAACGCCGCCGCTGCCGGTGCCGCCTTTGCCGCTGCCCCCGCCGACGCCGGAGCCGGTGACCAATCCCACCTTCAATACGGGCGGCGCGGACAACGGTGGGACTGTTCCCAACACGCCGGCTGCCCAGCCTGAATTTGCGCCGGTTTCGCCTGCCACTCCTGCTGCGCCCACGCCCGAAACGGCCCCGAGCCAACCCACTCCCGCCGCGCCCCAGACGCCGAATTCGGCACAACCCAGCACGCAGCAACCCAGCACAGAGCAACCCAACGCGCAGCCGCCCGCCACCGCCAGCCGAATTGTGCCGCTGAGTTACACTTTTCCGGCCAACTTGCCTGCTGGCAAAGTCGAAATCGTGGTGCGTGACGAAGACGGTGAACGCGCCGTGCTGCCGCCTACCGACAGCGCTCAGCTCGCGGGCGCACTGGCCCAGCGTGACGACATCAGCGTGCGCGGCAATTATGTCTTTACCGTGCGGATCGACGGCAAAGACTACGCCACCTTCGGGCCGTGAGTTCCCCCGACTTATGATTTATCTTGATTACGCCGCCACCCACCCGATGACGGCCACCGCCCTCTCGGCCTACGCCCGCGCCGCCGCCGTGCCGGGCAACCCGGCGAGCATTCACGCGGCGGGTCAGGCCGCCCGCGAGCTGCTCGAAGAGGGAAGGGCGGCATTGGCGGCGGCGCTGGGCGTGCATCCGCTGACCCTCACGGCCCTGAGCGGCGGCACCGAGGCCGACAACCAGGTGCTGCTCTCCAGCTTCCCCGGCGCGGGCGGTCACCTGATCACCTCCAGCATCGAGCATTCGGCGGTGCTGGCTCCGGCCCGCTTCCTCGCGGCGCGGGGCGTGGCCGTCACCTTCTTGGAGCCGGACGCCAGCGGCCAGACTGACCCTGAGCAGCTCCGGGAAGCGCTGCGTCCCGACACCAAATTGGTCAGCATTCACCATGCCAACAACGAAATCGGCGCGGTACAGCCCATTGCCGAGCTGGCCGAAATTGCCCACGCAGGCGGCGCGAAGTTTCACACCGACGCGGTGCAGTCGCCCGGCGTGTTGCCCGTCGACTTGCTGTCTTGGAAGGTGGATTACGCCAGTTTCAGCGCCCACAAATGGGGCGGGCCGCTCGGCGTGGGCCTGCTCTATGTTCGGCGCGGCCTCGACTTGCCGCCCCTGCTGCTGGGCGGCGGGCAAGAAAAGGGTCTGCGGAGCGGCACCCAAAACGCTCCCGGCCTTTATGCGGCGGGCTTGAGCCTGCGGGAAGCAGTGGCCGCGCAGCTCCAAACCCACGCCCACCTGCGTGCCCTGAATGACCGCCTCACGGCGCGGCTGTCGGGTCACGCGAACCTGCGGGCCAACCACACCCCAGCGGGCAGCCCCAAGGTGGCGTCGTTCACCGCCCTCGGCGCAGACGGCGAGGCGCTGCTGATGAATTTAGATTTCGCGGGGGTGTGCGTCTCGGCGGGCAGCGCTTGTTCGGCGGGCACCATGCAGCCCAGCCACGTCCTGAGCGCTCTTGGTCTCAGTGACGCCGACGCCCTTGCTACCGTGCGGCTCAGTTTTGGACTTCAGAACACCACCGATGAGATTGACGAAGCCGCTTCGGCGCTGCTCAGGGCGGCAGCGGCCAGCCGCGCTTAGCGTAAACTGGTTTCTTGCGGATGAACCTGGTACTGGGCGAGCAACGCTTCGTGCCAGTGAGACGCCACCTCCACTTTATTTCGTCCGCTGATTTTGGCGGCTTGCAGCGCCCGGTCAGCAAAGCCCAAGAGCTCAACTTGAGCCGCTGGCGGCGTGTCGAGCGGGCCGGCCACGCCGAACGAAGCGGTGACGTGGCCGAATCTGAAGCTGTAGCCAGCCAAGTTGCTGCGGGCCCGCTCGGCCATTAAGCAGGCTTCTGCGCTGCTCAGACCCGGCAAGATCATTAAGAATTCCTCGCCGCCCCAGCGGGCCAGCAGACTCGGTTCGCTGAGGTACTGTCCGGTGAGTTGGCCTGCTTGCACCAGCACCCGGTCGCCTTCCGCGTGCCCGTACTGGTCGTTGATCAACTTGAAATGATCGAGGTCAAACGAAATCAGGGCGTAAGGCTGCTGGGCTCCGTCGAGGTGATCAAGCAGGCGCTGGGCCGCGCGGCGGTTGGGCAGGCCCGTGAGACTGTCGAGGTAAGCCAGCCGCCGCATCTCCTCGTACTGCTGCCGAACGCGGGCCACCACATACTGAATCAGCACGATCAAGACGTTGGACAAAAAGAACTGACTCAGCGAGGCCAGCAAGCGGTCACTGAGTTGCCCGGCTTGCCACAGCGCAGCCACCTGAAACGTGGCGATCAGTAAAGTGATCAGCAGCGTGCCGACGACGATTTGGCTGGCTGTTCTCACTTTCCACAGCACAAACGCCATCATGGAAAGCGCCGGAAACCACATCACGCCCTCGCTGAGCATTTGATGTTCAGGCACGAACGAAGAAAACTGATGGTAAAAAAGAATCACCAAATACAGGCTGATCACCAAATACGTCGCGTCCAGTGCTTGTCCGAGTTTGATCCAGCTGCGGCGCAAGCCGAGCTCCATCATCAGCACCAGCGCAGCGATCAGTGGCAACGCCACTTTGTCGAGCGAATCGACCGAGTCACGTTGGAAAACCAGTGCCAAGACGGCGGCCACCGTCGCCACCGGAGCGAGCAGCCGAAAACCCTGCCTTTGCAGGTGACTGATACTCTCCAAGTGGGTCGGATGACTTAATTCTCTCAAACGCTGCATACTGGCTCACTATTGTAATCGCTCGCCTCCGAGTTGAATATTCTTAATCTAATATTAATCATTTTAGGGTACAGTTTGCTTTTGAACAAAGCCCGGTTCATCTTGGCAAACTGCTAGTCTGAACTTATGTTTTCCCGTCCCAATGCCCGCGCCGCCTTGCCAGACACCGGGCCAAATCGACGCGACCCGGCCAATTTGCTGCGGCTGCTGCACTACGTCAAGCCTTACGTTGCATGGCTGTCGCTAGGCATTTTCAGCACCCTGATTTCAGCGGGCCTGAGCTTGGTGTTTCCCAAATTGTTCGGCAACTTGATCGACGCTTCATTTCTCAAGCGGGCTGGGAGCGGCGTGGCCGACACTGGGCCGCTCGACCGAATCGTGCTGCTGCTGCTGGGGGTGTTCGCGGTGGTGGCGCTGTTTACCGCCCTGCAATCGTTTTTGATTTCGCGGGTGGGGGTGCGGGTGGTGGCCGACCTGCGCCGCGCGGTGTTTTCGCATCTGCTCACGCTCAGTCCGCGCTTTTTTGCCACGCGGCGCACCGGCGAACTCACCAGTCGCCTGACCAGCGACGTGTCCACGGTGCAGACGGTGGTCAGCAGCGCTCTGGCGCAACTGCTCAGCCAAGTCGTAACGCTCATCGGCGGCGTCACCTTGATGGTGCTGACCAGTTTTCAGCTCAGTTTGTTTACGCTGGCGGTCATTCCGCTGATTATCGGCACGGCGGTGGTGATCGGCCTCCAGATCCGCAAAGCCGCCCGCGAAGTGCAGGACAAAGTGGCCGCCGCCAACGCCAGCGCCGAGGAAGCCATCAGCGGCGTGCGGGTGGTGCAGAGCTTTACCGCCGAGGACGTGGAGCGGGAGCGCTACGGTGAAGGCGTCGAGCAGTCGTTCGCCGCCTCGCTGCGCCGCATCAAGCTTACGTCACTGATGGCTGGCATCATGACCTTTTTGGCCTTTGGCAGCTTGGCCGGGGTCCTGTGGTACGGCGGGCGGCAAGTCTTGGTGGGGGCCATCACACCGGGCAAACTGGTCAGCTTTTTGTTTTACGCGCTGCAAGTCGGCATCAATGTCGGCGGCCTGACCGGCATTTTTTCGCAAGTTCAAGAAGCGTTGGGCGCTTCCTCGCGCCTCTTCGAGCTGCTCGACACCAAAAGCGAGTTGCCCGTCAGTCCTGCGCCGCAGCCGCTGGACCGAGTGGCTGGCCGCGTCCAATTTGAAAATGTCTCGTTTCGTTACGGCGACGAAGGCGAGCTGCCCACCCTGTCTGGCCTTAACTTGGACGTATCGCCGGGCCAAACGGTGGCCCTGGTGGGGCCGAGCGGGGCCGGAAAATCCACGCTGGTCAGCTTGCTGCCGCGCTTTTACGACGTGACCGGCGGCACCCTCAAGGTGGACGGTGTGGACGTGCGGCAAGCCGACTTGGAAGAGCTGCGCCGCCAAGTCGGCTTGGTGCCGCAGGAGACTTTGCTTTTTTCCGGCAGCGTGGCCGAGAATATTTTGTACGGGCGGCCCAGCGCCAGCCAAGCTGAAGTGGAGGGCGCAGCGCGGGCGGCCAACGCCGAGGAATTTATCTTGCGCTTGCCGCAGGGCTACGCTACGGCAGTCGGCGAGCGCGGCGTGAAATTGTCGGGCGGGCAGCGCCAGCGCGTCGCCATTGCGCGGGCCATTCTCAAAAATCCCCGCATCCTGATTCTGGACGAAGCCACCAGCGCCCTAGACAACGAATCCGAAGCGCTGGTGCAGGACGCCCTCGAAAAGCTGATGGTGGGCCGCACCACGTTCGTGATCGCCCACCGCCTCAGCACCATTCGCAGCGCCGACTTGATCGTGGTGATGGACGCGGGCCGCGCCGTGCAGCGGGGCACCCACGCCGAACTCATCGCGGCAGGCGGCCTTTACAAAGACCTCTACGACTTGCAGTTTCGCGCCGAGCGCCGTGAGCAAGGCCCACTGGCCGTGCAAGGCGTTTAAGCCGCAATGCTGCGGCCTTGAGCCGTGCTAGCCTCGCTCATGACCCCTACCCTGATCTACTTTGATTTCCTGTGCCCTTATGCCTGGCGCGGTGTAGAACTGGCCGATCTGTTGCGGCGCGAACACGGCCTGATGTTCGAGCTGCGCCACTTCAGCTTGGTGCAGGGCAACCATCCCGAGAATGCCCAGAGCCGTCATCAGCCGGTCTGGTGGCTGACCGACCAAGCGCCGCAGGAAGGCAGCGCGGCCCAAGTCGGCAGCTTAGAGGCCTTTTTGGCCGATCAAGCGGCGGCGCGGCAAGGTGAAGAAAAGCGCTGGGCCTTTGCCCTGGCGCTCTTTAGGGCTGTGCACCGTGACAAAGCCGAGCTGAGTGCTCAGACCATCCAAGCTGCCGCCCAGACAGCCGGACTTGATATGGGCCAGTTCCAAACCGACCTGGCAGAGGATGGGGCCCGCCGAGCCGAGCTGCGAACCGATTTGGCGGCGGCGGCGGAGCAGGGCGTCTTCGGCACGCCGACTTTCGTGCTGCCGGAACGTCACGCCGCTTACTTCCGTTTTGCCAACCTCGTTTCGCCCGGCAAAGCGCTCGAAACGTGGCAGCTCTACGTCTCGGTACTGGAAAGTGACGCCCGCATCGAAACCATCAAGCGGGCCAAGCGGGCCTGAGCTGTGGCGCAAGGTTCAGCGCTGCTTCCTGAACTCACTGCTTTTGCTGCCAAGTTGCGCCGCGCCGGATTTTCTGCTGGCCCCAGCGAGCTGGCCGGAGCGCTGCGGGCCGCTGAAGCGCTGGGCCTGCTGGATCTGGCTGCGCTGCAAACGGCTTGGGGGATTGTGTTCGCCCGCAGCAAAGAGCAGGCTGAGCTCTTCGGGCCGCTGTTTCGGGCACATTTTTTAAAGCCGGACTTGCCCGCGCCGCCTCAAAGCGACGCCGTTCAACCCCAGCCGAGTGAATACGACAGCCCCCCTTCAGGCGACGCCGAACCGCTGCCGGTCCAGCAGCAAGGCGCAGCCGAGGGCGGGCCGCTGTCTCCAGATGTTGAAAATGCCAGCGAAGCCGCCCAGTGGCTGCAAACCCGCCTGAGTCCCCACGCCGGACAGGGAGCGCCGCCTTCCTTGTCTGGCGACGCCCAGCTTTACGCCCAAGCTGCCCGCGCTCTCCTCGGCGTTCGGCTTGGGCATTCGCGGCGGTTTCGGCCCACTCCCCTGGGCAGGCGCATTGATCTGCGGGCCACTTTGCAATCGGCGCGGCAAACTGGCGGCGAGGCGCTCCGGCTGCGCCGCAAAGGTCGCCCGCCCCGCCCGCCCAAAGTGGTGCTGGTCTTGGACGGCAGCCGTAGCATGGCTCCCTACGCCGCGCTGCTGCTGCGCTACGCCGCCGCCCTCTCGGCCCGCAGCCGCTCGGTCGAGGTGTACGCCTTCAGCACCTCGCTGACCCGCCTGACGCCCCTGCTGCGGGCCGGGCAAGTCGCGCCCGCCATTCAATTGGGCCAAAGCTGGGGCGGCGGCACCCGCATCGGTGAGAATCTGGAGCGCCTGCTGCGGGAAGGCAAAGCCGCGCTGCGGCCCACGACCTTGCTGCTGATCTTAAGCGACGGCCTCGATACCGGCGAGCCAGCGCAACTGGCCGGGGCGATCAGTAAACTGCGCCGCCGAGTCGGCGGGGTTATCTGGCTCAATCCGCTGGCCGTCCAGGACGGTTATCAGCCGCTGGCACGCGGGATGGCGGCGGCTTTGCCGACCCTAGACGTGTTCGCGGGCGTTGAGGACGCCACCGACCTGCTGGCCCTCCCCAAAAAAGTGCAGCGGTCACTGCGATAATTTTGGGACGCTGATTTTCGTTTGCGGCTGGGGCGTTCGGGCCATGTAACTTGAACTGCACCCATACGGACTCCGGCCATTCTGTTCTCTTTCGGAATCTGTCAAGGTTTAGTCAAGCGCCGCGCTCTACACTGAGCGCCAATGGCTCCAGACTCCAGACTCCATTTGCCTCTGCGCGACCCTGACGGCGAAGCGGGCCGCCGCCGCATCTACACCGCCACGCTGAGCTTCGGGTTGGTGCTGATGGGCGTCAGCGTGCTTTGGCAACGCCTGACCGGCGCTTCAGATTTGTATTTGATCTACGGCGCACCGACGTTGTGGCTGCTGGGCGTCTTTAACCTGTGGTGGCTGCTGACCAAGCGCTCCTTGGTGGTGTCCGAGCGCCTGGGCATCGGGGTGCTGGCGGCGGCCAACTTGGCACGCATCACCTTGCTGTGCTTTGAATCACCCGTCAGTGGCTCCATCAACAATGGGCCGTACTGGGGCATGGTGGGAGTGTGCACCTTGGTGTTTTTGGCGTTCGTGCCCAGACAGTTTTTTATGTTCAACTTGGCGTATGCCGCGCTGAGTCTGGTTTTGCCCTGGCTCCTGCCGGGATCGGCGGCGCTCCACAACGTCTTCGAGTGGTTGAGGGTGCAGCTCAATGCGGTTGTGGTGCTGTCGCTGATTTGGGGCTTGGCGTGGTTCCGCACGCAGCACGCCGCCCAGGCCGTCACCCAAGAACAGCTGCGGCAGATGGCCTTCACCGATCCCCTGACCCAGCTTCCCAACCGCCGCGCCGTGTATCCGGCAGTCGACGCGCTGCTCAGCGCCGCCGCTCGGGGGCAGACCGGTTCACTGCTGCTGATCGACCTCGACCACTTCAAACGTGTGAATGACGAGTGCGGCCACGGCGTCGGGGATGAAGTTCTGGTCGCGGCAGCCAGAGTGCTGCAAAATGCCGTCACCGAAGTGGGGGCCGCGCCGCCGACAGTGGGGCGCTGGGGCGGGGAGGAATTTATCGTGGTGATGCCGGGAGCCGCCGCCGAGCGTGCCAGGTTCCGTGCCGAGCAGCTCTTGGCCGACTTCCGGGCGCACGCTTGGCCGCATCATCTGCGCCTGACCATCAGCATCGGCATCAGCACGGTGCGCCCCAGTGAGGATTTCAGCACGCTGCTGGCCCGCGCCGATGAGTCCATGTACGCGGCCAAGTCGGCAGGACGCGACCGCGTGGGCGTTGAGCGCGTCAAGATGGATGACGCGGAGGCCGAGTACGGCCCAGCGCATTGAGGCGCGTGCCATACTCGACGGACTATGGAAGCCGTTCCGATTCTGATGGTGATTTTTGGTGGCATCTTCGGCGGTATCGCGCTGATTACCCGCGTCGACGGCCAAAGCAAGCTCCGTATTCTCCAAGAAAAGCGGGCCATCGCCGAGCTGGAGCAAGCCGCCAAACAGCCTGCTGCGTTGCCCGCGCCCACGCCGGCAGACCCCAACGCTGCGCCGGTGCTGGCCCTGCGCTTGCCGGAACCGCAGCGCTCACGGGCGCTGGCGCTGCTGTGCTTGGTGCAGGACGCGCCCAAAACGCTGGACGCCCGCAGCGCCTTTCTGATCAAGCAAACCCAAGCCGACTACCTGCCGCAAACGTTGCGGGCCTTCCTCGATTTGACGGCGGGGGCACGGCAGCGCCTGAGCGCACAGGGCATGGACGCCGAAACGTTGCTGAGCGAGCAACTCGACCTTATAGAGGCGGGCGTCAAAGAAGCGCTGCGCTTAGACCACGCCGCCGCCGATAGGATGCTGACCCAGGGCCGCTTCCTGCGTGAGCGCTTCGCCGCGTCTGAAGCGGGAGAACTGGTATCGTTGGAGAAGGCCTGAGCGGAACGCCCGTTAAACTGACTGCATGTCGCCGGATGCCAACACCAACCCGCAAGATATTCCGCTGGGCCGCTTACACGGCCTGAGCGACGGGGTCTTTGCCATCGTCATGACCCTGCTCGTGTTGGAACTCAACGTGCCTGGAGTGGCCCGCACCCTCAGCCAAGCTGCTCAGAGCGCCGCCGTCAACCAAACTCTCCTCGACCTGATCGGTAAAGTGGGGATTTACATTTTGACCTTTTTGGTCACGGGCCTGAGCTGGCTGAGCCACAACCGCTTGTTCGTCTACGTCAAAAGCGCCGATCAACGTCTGGGGTTTCTCAACGTCGTCCATTTGATGATGGTCTCGCTGCTGCCGTTTACCGCCGCGCTGCTCGGCTCGTACGGCAACGTGGCCGGGGGCGTCTGGCCGTACGCCCTCAACCAGTTGCTGATGAGCCTCACCTATTTGCTTTTGTTGCGGTATGTGCGCCAGCACGCCCTGGCCGAGGCCCACGCGCCCATTCGAATGCTGGCGGTTCGCTCGGTGCTCAACTCGGCTGTTTTTGCCGTTATGGGCATTCTGGCCTTTATCCAGCCGTCCATAGCGTGGTTTGCGCCGGTGCTGCTGGGCATCATCCAGCCTCTGCTCACCCGCTGGAAGCCCAAAAACTGAGCCACCCTACGTCACTTGGCCCGCCCTCACAAACTCGCCTGCTAGAATGCGGCCCGTGTATACCAACCGCCGCGCACATTACGACTATGAACTGCTGGAACGGTTCGAGGCGGGCATCAGTTTAACCGGCAGTGAGGTCAAAAGCATTCGCGCCGGTGGCGTGGATTTCCGCGACGCTTTTGCCCGCTTGCAAGGCCACGACCTTGACCTCGAAGGGCTGTACATTCCTGAATACAAAGATGCCAGCTACAACAACCATACTCCCCGCCGCACCCGCCGCCTGCTCTTAAACCGTGAAGAGATCGGAAAAATAGAACGCCAACTCAAAATTAAAGGGCTGAGTCTCATTCCCACCCGCCTTTATCAAAAAGGCCGCTTCTTTAAGGTGGAAGTGGCGCTGGCACGCGGCAAAAAGCTGCATGACAAGCGCCGCGCCGAGGCTGACAAAGAAGCCCGCAAAGAAATCAGGAACGCATGAAGCCCGGTCTTCAAAGAAGTCTGTTTCGGGATTTGCGCCTGCGGGCCGGACTGCTGGCCGCCCTTTTTTTGCTGGGCGTGGCCGGAGCGCAGTACGCCTACAGCAAGCTGACGCTGGGGGGCCGGGACGCTCAGGCCATCGTGCTGGGCGGAGCCGAGTACGCCTCGCAGCTCACCGTCGAGGGGCTGAGCGCCGTCAAAGTCAGCCGCGAAGACCCTTACGTGCGTGTCAGCGGCCTGGGCCACGAGCTGATCTTGCCGATCGACCAAGATTCCGAGCGGGCCGCCACCGACTTCAACACCGTGCAGCTCGACAGCACCCGCCTCAAAGCCCGCACCGCCACGCTGGTGAACGGCGAAGTGTATTTGCCGCTCGACACCCTGGCACGCGGTCTGGGCGCGGACTACCGCACCGGCGATTTCTCGCTGCCCGCTGCGGCGCTGACCAACGTGTCTTCGCGGGCCGGAAAAGACACTGACCGGATCGTGCTGGATTTCAGCCGCGACCTTCAGTACGCCGCCAATTTCAGCGGCAACACCCTGACCCTGACCCTCAAAGGCGTCAACGCCAATCCGCGCACCTACGCCACGCGCGGCGCGTTCGTGCCGCAGTTTGAGGTCAAGACCGCCCAGGGCAACGCCAGCATCGCCATTCCTCTGGGCAACGGCGCAGGCTACCGGCTGTTCAAGGTGATTCGCCCCGGCAGCGTGCGCCTGGTTCTCGATGTCGGCCCCGGACTGCCGCGCAATATCGCCGCGCTCGCGGATGTGCCGCGCTCGCCGCTGATCGTCCTTGATCCGGCTCCCAAAGGCGGCGGCAGCGTGGATATTCCACTCGAAGTCGCCCGCGCCACCGGTGAGCTGCTCAGCAAAGCGGGCTGGCAAGTCCAGCTCACCCGCAGCTCGGCGGGCCGGCTTCCGGTGGCCCAGCGAGAAAAGCTGGCCCGTCAAAGCCAAGTCTTTGTGACGCTCAGTGTGGGGCGCTTTCCCGGCGCGGGCCGAAAGGGCATCACCCTTTATCAGCCGGTCGGCGACCAAAACGCCCAGATCATCAACGCGTTTCGCAGCGGGGCCGGCGGCAGCGACCTCGTGCGGGCAGCGGTGGGCGACGGCGGCGAAACCAAGCGGCTGGCCGAACTGCTGATGGGCGAACTCGGTTCACGCGGCCTCAAAGCCGGAGCCGAGCAAATCCCGCGCCTCTTTTTGCCGGGTGAGGCTCCGCACGCTTCATTTGAACTCGAACTCGGCTGGCCGCAAAACGCCGGCGACCTCGCCAACCTGATCACGGCCCAGCGCACCGTCAAAGTCTCGGAAGCGCTGGCCCTGAGCGTGGCCACTTTCCTCAAAGCGCGGGCCACCAACCTGACCGGAAGCGGCCAGTGAAGCGCCTCTTTACGCCCATCAACATTTTGGGCTTGCTGCTGTTGGCGCTCTCGCTGGCGGTTCGCAACTGGGTCTCGCAGCCGCCGCCCGCGCCGACGCCGCCTGCGCTGCAACTCGAAGTGGTGCAGCCGATCACCGTCACGCTTTACTTCTCAAACGGCAACGTAGACAGTTTCGTGACCGAAGACCGCAGCGTGAGCGTTGAAGGCCAGTCGCCGGGCAAAGTCGCGCAGGCCGAGCTGAACGCTTGGGCGCGTGGCCCGCTCAAGGGCAAAGGGCTGCGGGTCATTCCGCAGGGCAGCGCCGCGCCGGACGTGTGGGTGCGCGGCCCGCACTTTTATGTCAACTTGCCCAGCAGTTATTCGCAGTTCAATTACGGCGTCAGCGGCGAGCGAATGATCCTTTGCTCGCTGACCCGCAGCCTGCTTGAAAAAACTGGCAAAGACGTGCTGTTTTTAGTGGGCGGTCAAAGTGCGCCGACTCTGCTCGGCCACATGGATTTGACCCGCCCGTACGGCAAGGCGGATTGCCAAGACTGATTGCAGGCCGTGGTTCCTTCTGCTTCTCATTCCAACCCCACTGCCCATGATTGAATCCATCACCCTGCAAGGCTTCAAAAGTTTCGCTGAGCGCACCCGTCTGGACTTCGGCCCCGGCGTGACGGCCGTGATCGGCCCCAACGGCTCGGGCAAAAGCAACGTGGTCGAAGCGCTGCGGTGGGCCTGCCACCAAGCCCGCGCCCGCGAACTCAGGGCCGCCAAAGCCACCGAGCTGATTTTTCACGGCTCCGGCGGCAAAGCGCCGGTGGGCCTCGCGGAAGTGCAAATTGAACTGCGAACCCCGCAGGGCCAGCTCAGTTTCAGCCGCCGGATTTACCGCGACGGCAGCGCCGAGCAAGACCTCGCGGGCCGCCCGGTGCGGGTGCGCGATGTTCAGCAGGCGCTGCGCGGCACGGGCCTCGGCCCCGGCGGGCTGGCGGTCATCGGGCAGGGCGAGGTCAGCGGGGTGGTGCAGGCCGAGGGCAAAACCCTGCTCGGCTATCTTCAGGAAGCGGCGGGCCTGAGTAGGGCGGTGGCTGCCCGCGAGGACACCGAGAGCCGCCTTGAAGGAGCGCGGCGCTCTCTGAGCGAGCTGCAACGCCTTGAAGACGAACTGTCCGCCCGCACCCAGCGCCTCCAGATCGAAGCGGCGGCGGCCCAGCTCGCCCGAACCCTCGCCCTGCGCGAACTGGCCCTTGTCGAAGCGCTATTCCGTCACCGTCAGGAAACGCTGAGGGCCGAACTTCAAGCGGCTCAGGCCTCCGCCGCCCAGCTTGAGCAAGAATCGCTGGTTTTGGCTCAGCGCACCGTGCTGGCGGGCGCTCAGCTCGAAACCGCCCGTGAAGCGGTGCGGGCAGTCCGGGCGGATCAAGCCGGCCACCGCCAAGCCCTAGAGCTGCTGGAAGCCGCCCAGAGTGCCGAGCGCCAGCTCAGCCGCGCCGTGACGCGTCTGCAAGGTGAGCGGGAAAGCTTGGAGCGGGAGCGGTCTCTCCCCGAACTGGCTGCGCCGCCGCAACCCGCCCCCGACGCTTCCGACTTGCAAACCCAGCTTCAAACGACCCGCGCCGAGCTGAGCCAAGCCGAAAGCCAGTGGCGCAGTCTCAGCGCCGAACTCGGACGCGCCCGCCTTTTGGCGGCCCAGCACGCCGAAGCGCAGATCCGCAGCAGCGCTCAGCGCTCCCTGCTGCAAAGCGAGCAAACGGAGCTGGAGCGCCGCCTGAGTGAGCTGGTTCCCGCCCTCCAAGAAGCCCAAGCGGTGCGGGGAGCCGCCGCCACAGAGCGCCAGCAAGCCGAAACTGAGGCTCAGCAAGCCGCCCAGCACCGCGCCGAACTCGAGGCCCAGCTTAGCCGCTCAGAGCGCCAGCTCAGCGAACTCAGGGCCGCCCGTAAGCCGCTGCAAAGCGAACAAACCCGCTTGGAGACCTTGCTCCATTCGTACACCCGCTACGGCGAAGGCCCCCGCAACGCTCTGACGAGCGACCACCCCGGCATCATCGGGTCGGTGGCCGACGTGCTGAGCGTCAGCGCCGAGTACCAAACCGCCGCCAGCGCCGCGCTGGGCCGCCGATTAGAGCAAGTGGTGGTGCAGACTTCAGACGACGCCCGCGAACTGATCGACCTGCTTAAGCAGCGGGGCGGACGCGCCACCTTTTTGCCACTGGATTTGCTGCGCCCCCGCCCGCGCCGCGACTCGGGGCTGCTCGGCGAAACTGGCGTGCTGGGCAACCTCGCCGACCTTTGCCCCAGCGATCCGCCGCAAATCAGCGAGGCGCTGCTGGCCGATACCCTGCTGCTGGAAGACTTGCCCACCGCCACCCGCCTGGCCCGCCGTTTCCAGAGCCGCCCGCGCTTAGTCACGCTCGGCGGCGAGCTGCTGGAACCCGGTGGGGCCCTGACCGGCGGACGCCTGCGCGACGGCGGCGCGAACCTGCTCACCGATCAACGCCGCTTTGAAGACTTGGCTGGTGAACTGGAAGCGTTGCACGTCCAAGAACGAAGTCTAGAAGCCGCTCACGCCGCGCTCAGCGCCCAACGTGCCGCCCTGCCGCTCAGTCTCCTGCCCTCACCCGCCACTCTCCAAGCTGCCGAGCGAGAAGCGGAGCGCCGCGTCACCCAACTCGCAACGGAGCTGAGCGCCGCCCAAACCCGTCAACGCGGCTTGCTCAGCCAACTTCAGCAAGCTGCCGATGTCACTTCAGCGCCCGCCGACCTTGCCTCAGCCGACCCAGAACAGCGCAGCCGCGAGTTGGAAGCCTGCCTTGCTGACCTGCGCCAAACCGAGCGCCAACGCAGTGAACAGCTCGCCGAGGCCCGCCAACTCGCGGCGGCTTGGACGCTTTACCACGCAGCTGCCGAACAGCGCTTGGCCCTGAACCTGCGCCTGAGCGCCAACAGCGCTGCCCTCGCTGAGCAAAGCGCCGAGCAGCAGCTGGCAGGAGCTGAAGTCTCGCGCCGTCAAACGGAAGCCGAGCAGCGCCGCCCAGCGGGCTTAGAAGACGCCGAGCGCCTGCAAGCTGGAGCCAGTCAAAGCTACGCCAACTTGCTGGCCCGCCAAAACAAAGTTCGCGCCGACTTGGAAGCCGCTCAGCTCACCGCCGCCCGCCGCGAAGGCAGCCTCGAACCTCTGACCGACGCAGCACTCCTCCCCGGCACACCCCGCGAGTGGAGTGCCGAGCTGGGCCGCGTGCGCTCGCACCTCGCCGAGCTGGGTTTGGTCAATCCGCTGGCCGAAGCCGAACACGCCCGCGAAGCCGAGCGCCTCGCTGACCTGCACACCCAAAGAGAGGATGCCCAGGCCGCCGCCACTGAACTCAGCGTCCACCTCGCCGAACTCGCTCAGCAAGAGCAGGTGGCCACCCTGGCGGCTTATGGGCGGGTCAACGCCGCCTTTGCCGACTACAGCCGCGAGCTGCTCGGCGGCGTGGGCGAGCTCGAAGCCGAGCGCAACGAGGACGGCAGCCTCTGCGGCCTGCGCTTGGCCGTGCAGCCGCAGGGCAAGCGCACCCGCAGCCTCACCCTGCTCTCGGCAGGCGAGCGCACCATGGCGGGCCTCGGCTTTTTGTTTGCCCTCAACCACGCGGGCACAGAAAGTGCCAGTGGCCTGCCTCTGGCCGTGTTGGATGAGGTGGACGCCCCCCTAGACGAAGCCAACATCCGCCGCTTTACCCACTTCCTCAAAGTCTTTGCGGCGCGGGGCGCACAGTTTGTACTGGTCACCCATCAAAAGGCGACCATGGAAGTGGCCGAGGCCATCTGGGGCGTCACCACCGACGCCAGCGGCGCTTCAAGGGTGCTGAGCATCAAACAGGGCGAAGCCGTTTAGAATATATATAACAGCTTCCCGCTATTCCTCCAAGCCCTCCAACTCCTCCAAAAATCCCCAGCCGCAGCCCTCTTGATTGGCCTCCACCCGCCTGAGGCGCGTCCACGGTATCTCATCTCTGGGCAAGCTCAGGCAGCGCTTCATCAACGTCTGCCACATGCTCTCTAAGCTGCTCCGGGCACTCCCACTCACATCACCGTAGCACTCCATGCAGGCCAGGCCCGCTTCCACGAAGTCCAGCTCAGCGTGAACGAGGGCGGCGGGCGGCGCGAATTTGGCGTAGTGCTGCAAAGCCGTCCGTGCTGCTCCTGTCTTGAGGCTCGGGCACCGCTGGCTTTGCGCCGTGCCAAAAGCCTTTTCAATTTCCTGCGTCACTTTGATTTTCAGGCCGCTGCTGTCGTCCTCCAGCAAAGCGCTGAGCAGCCGTTTGTTGTCCGCGCTGGCCGCGTACATCTGCCGCACCAGTTCGCGCAGTTCAGCCGCTTCAAGTTCTGCCAAGCTTTTTCTCAATTGCGCGGCAGTGAGTACACTTATGGCCCTGTCCTCGAGCGCTCAGCCCAAAAGGCCATCCGGTGCGAATCCAGTGACTCGGCAAGCGGCGTGGGCACGCCTGCCTCACCGCGCAAAAACGCCAGCCAAGCGCTGACCAGGCCAGTGTCGCCGCCACCGTGGTTGCCGCTGGCGTCTACTCGAACTAGGCTCACCGCGCCGCTGACAAAATCGTAAACCTCCACTTCGCCGCGCTCCATCTGCCCGCGCAACTCGCCGTGAGAGCCGAGCAGCTTGAGCGTCCGGGTGTTGTTGTGGGTAAAGGCGCTGGAAGTCAGCTGCGCCGTTACGCCGCTTTCAAAGGTGACGCTCACGGTTTGATGGTCGGCGACAGTGTTGAGGCCCAAATACACGCACTCGCCGTATGGCCCACTTTCCAGCGCTTCTTCTAAGCTCAGCCCGCCCGCCGTCAGCACCGTCACCGGCCACTGATCCACGGGCCGGGAGCGGTAAATCTGCCGGGCGTCGAAGGGGCAGGCCACCGCGCAGTCTACGCAGCGGTCTGCCGCGTCCACAGGCCGGTTCTCGGGCCGGAAGTGATGCAAGCCCCCCTGAGACTCCACCCGCACCGGCGCGGAGGCGGCCAACCAGCGCAGCACGTCCAGGTCATGCACGCTTTTGGCCAAGACAAACGGCGCAGTGGGCGGTGAGCGCCGCCAATTGCCGCGCACGAACGAGTGGGCGTAGTGCCACCAAGCCACGTTTTCCGATAAGGTGATGCCGACGAGTTGTCCCAGCCGTCCGCTGCGCACCACTTCAGCCACCGCCTGAAAAAATGGCGTGGTTCGCAGCACGTGGCAGACCGTGACCTGTCCGCTACTGGCGGCCTCGGCGGCGAGCAAAGTCTCCAACTCCGCTTCGCTGAGGCACACCGGCTTTTCGAGCAGGACTTGATAGCCGAGGGCCAGCGCTGCCAAGCACGGCTCCAGATGCTGATGATCCGGCGTGGCGATTACCACCGCGTCGGCGACTTTGCCCAGCTCGAAAAAGGCGTTCCAATCGCTGAACTGCCGCTGCTGATCCACGCCGCAGCGGGCCGCGACTTCCAAGAGCCGACTGGGGCGGGTTTCCACCAGATGGGTGATTTCTGCGCCCTGCGCCGCCAAATGCCGCGCGTAGACGTCCGCGCCCCGGTTGCCGCAGCCGATGATGGCCACCTTGGTTTTGCCCGCCCTGCTCACACCGGCCACCGCCCGAATCCCAGCAAGCCCGCCTTTAGCCGTTTGCCGTACTCGCCCTCCCCCAACGTCTCCACGCTGACGGCCATCTGCGTGGCGTTGGCGTGAACCATCCGCTCTGCGCCGAGCATCACGCCGACGTGTCCAGCAAAAAATGCCAGGTCGCCGCGCCGCGCCGTGCCGACTGGCCTCAAAGCGGCTTGCTGCTGATCGGCGTCACGCGGCAGGCCGCGCCCAAAGGCGGCGTACACCAGTTGGCTCAGGCCCGAACAATCCAGCCCCCAGGCGCTGCGCCCGCCCCAGACATACGGCGTGTCCACAAATCTCAGCGCCAGCGCCGCCGAGTCCGTGTCTGACAGCGGCTCAGCACAGACGGCCTGTACGAAGCCGCCCTCCACAGCGAGCCACTGCCGCCCGCCCTCGCTCACCATTTCACCGCTGCCGCCCGCCAACTCCGCGCCCAAGCACACCTCTGCCACTTTCTGGGCTTTGATGCTCGGCTGGGCGTAGACGTGCCCGCGCAGCGCCGTGATCTTGAGCGGCGGTCTTTGCAGTGGCGCTACAGACTGCTCAGCCAAGCCCTCTACCCGCGCAAAGCCCAGATAGCCGTCGTGCAAGGTTCTGAGCCAGGCCCAGCCGTCAGGCCGCTGCACGATGATTTCCAGCGCCTCGCCCGGCAGCGCTTCGCTGACCTGCGGGCTGAGGGCGTCAGGCCGGGCCCGCAGGCTCAGCCGCGCCGCGCCGCAGCGGGCCGCCACCGGCTCCACGAACCGGAACGAAGTGTCCAGCCTTCCCAGCAGTGAAAGTTCGGCGAGCCGGCCCACTTCGTCGTAAGCGTGAATCCGGCTGTCCAGTTCGCTCACAGGTTGGCCCCCAGCCACCTCAGCCAGTTGCCGCCCATCACGCCGTCACGCGCTTCATCCGGAAACACCTCGGCCAAGCGTCCCAAGTCGCTGGCCTGATCAATTCCCAGCGGCGTTTTCTCGTTGCCGAAGCCGCCGTCGAGGTCGCTGCCCAGCCCGACTTTGTCCCAGCCGATCAGCTCGGCGTACCGCTCGGCGTGGCGCAGCACCTGCTGCAACTCCACACGCGGGTCGCCCAGCACCCAGCCGCCTTTTAGGAAGCTGTCGACCAGCACCAGCCCGATGATCCCGCCGCGCTCTCCGATGGCGCGGGCCATCTCGTCGCTCAGATGCCGGTTGCCCTCCGCCGAACCGAGCTTCAAGACCGCTCGGCTGTTGCTGTGTGAAGCAAAGCAGCGCGGTTGGAGTTCTACAGCCTCAAAAAAAGCCTGCTCATCGAGATGTGACAAATCCTGAGCCACCCCGAGTTCGCGCATTCCGGCGAGCAGCTCGCGCCCGCGCTCAGTCAGTGGCCCAGCCGCCGCCGTGCCGCCCGCGAAGCGCGTTTTGCCCCAGCTCAGCCCGATGGCCCGCACGCCCTCCTTATGCCAAAACGGCAAGTCGTCCACGTCTCGCAGCGGATCAGCGCCTTCCATCAGCAGCACCACGCCCAGCGGGGAAGCCGCCGGATCGCCCAGGTGTTGGTCATACTTCGCGGCGTGCGCCGAAATCTCGGCTCCGCTGCCCAGCAGCCGAATAAACCCGCCGTCCTGCCAGCGCTGGTACTGCTCCAACTGGCTGATGGCCTGCGCCCGCGCTCCGCGCCAATCGGTGTAGCCGGCGTGGTCATTGGTCTGCGGCGCGGCAAACAGCGTGCCCAAACACAGCCCCACACCAGCCCGCCGCAGCTCCTCAAAGCTGACGGTGGCGGTCTGCCCCTCCACCGGATCGCACGCCCGCAGTGCCCCGAGTCCCAACGTCAAATCCCGTCCCAGTGAAGCGTTGTACGCCAAATCCAAATGCCCATCAATCCACATATTCACTCCTTGAATATATACAAGACCACAAGTATTTAGACTCTCACACCAACTTCAACACCTCTTCCAACTCCCAAATCGCCCCCTCCGCCTGACCGCTCAAGTCCACCAGCTCGGCCCGCATGCCCACCGCCCGCGCCGCCAAGACATTTTCCAGCTTGTCATCCAAAAACAACACCGCCGCCGGCTCGACCTCCAGCACCTGGGCCGCCAGCAAAAACACTTCGGCCTCGGGTTTGTGGACGCCCAGCAAGCAACTGCTCAGCGCCACGTTCACCACGTCGGCCACCCCAATCGCCTGCAAGGTGGGCCAGATGTCGGGCAAGGTGTTGCTCAGCACCCCGGTTTTCAGGCCACGCCGCCGCAGTTCCAGCAGCACCCCACGGGCCTGCGGTGCGGGCTTCATAAAAGCGTGATAGGGAAACTGTGCCACCAGCGCCGTTCCCTGTTCGGCTCTCAGGCCCAGCCCCGCCGCCAGCCGCGCCGCGTAGTCTTGCCAAAAGACCTGCTCATCGCCGAGACTGCGCAGCGCCCACCAACCGCCAAACTCGGTTTCCCAGTGCCGCCGCATGACGCCGAGCACCGTGCGGGCCTCCAAGCCAAACTGCTCGGCGGCCCACTCGGCAGCCTGGTGATACACCGAGGCGTCCATCACGCTGAGGGTGTCGTCGCGGTCAAAGAGAACGGCTTTGATCCTCGTCACAGTTTCCCCAGTATGAACGCCGCCGCCGTCTTGGGCGGCAAACTCAGGTGCAAGTACCCGCCTGAAACGCTCATCTTGGCGCTGCTGAGCGTTTCACCCGGATCGAGAAACAGCCCCCGCGTCAGCGCTTGAGGGGCCAGCGAAGTCTTGACCGAGTAGCTGGCCCGCCCATCGCCGTTATGCCAAACCACCAGCACCCTTTGTCCGCTCTTTTTGTCTTCGCGCAGCAGCACCATCAAGTTTGCGCTGAGGCTGTCCGGCAGGTTCAAGCGCGTCTGTGTTCCCAGCGAAAGCGCTGCCGAGGCCCGCCGCACCTTGATGGCGTTTTTCGTGACTTCAAAAACCTGTTTCTCGGCTGGCGTCCACTGGCTTTCAAAACGCATATCGCGGCGGTTGTCGGGGTCTGCGCCGCCGCGCATGGCGATCTCGGTGCCCTGCCAGATCACCGGCACGCCGCGCAAGGTCATCAGCGCCCGCAGCCCGTACTTGGTGCGCTGAATGCCGGTGTCTTCAAATAAGCTGCCCTGCGCGAAACGCGGCAAGTCGTGGTTGTCCAAAAACAGCGCCACCTCATCCGGCTTGGGTACGCTGTTCAGGGCGTCGAGGGCGCTGGCCACCCGGCTCAGCCCGCTGCCGCCCATGACGCTCTGCTTCATAGCGTCTTGAAGTTGGAAATCGAACAAGCTGTCAAATCCGGCTTTTTGATACTGGGCAACGCTCAGCGCGTCGGCTCCGTAATACTCGCCGAGCGTCCACGTCCCCGCCGCTTTATCACGGGTCAGCAGCGCCGTCAAAAAGTCTTGCGGCACATTCTTGATGGCGTCGTAACGGAAGGCGTCTACTCCCTGGCCGCGCCAGTACGCGTCATTCTGAAACAAAAAGTCCTTCACGGCCGGGTCTTCTTGCCGCAAATCCGGCAATCCGGCCAGCGGGCAGACCACGTCTTTGTTGGTCGCCTTGTCACAGTCGGCTTGCGTGTGAAACCAGCTCGGCTGGGCCTGCACGGCAGGGGCCAAGTACCCGAAGTGATTGATGACCTGATCCAGCACCACCTTAAAGCCGCCCGCGTGCGCCGCCTTGACCAAGTCCTCCCACTGCGCCTGCGTGCCGAAATGCGAATCCACCTTCCTGAAGTCGGCGGGCCAGTAGCCGTGATAAGCGTCGGTGTCAAAGCTGCGGCCCGTTTGCTGCTGATAAATTGGCGTCAGCCACACCGCCGAGACCCCGAGGTCAGTCAGGTAACTCAGCTTGCTGGTCAAGCCCGCCAAATCCCCGCCGTGCCACGCCCGGGGGTTTGCGAGATCCGCATCGCCGTCGTTGCTCGGGTCGCCGTTAAAAAAGCGGTCGGGCATCACCTGGTAAATGACTTGTCCAGCAAATGACGCCGCCGAAAGTGACGCTGCCGAAGCAGGGGAGAGCAGCGCGGCACTCAGGAAAGCGAGTACGGGGAAAGAGCATTTGGCCATGCCCAGCAGTTTACCCGCCCTGCTCCCTGTTATACGCTCCGCCCGTTGCCCGCGCCGCATGCCGTAAACTGCTGGGCATGCCTGAACAGCCCTCACTCCTCGTCATGAAATTCGGCGGCACCAATATGGGTGACGCCGCCGCCATTCGCCACTCGGCGTACCTCTCGCAGCGCAGCTCTAAAGAAGGCGTCAAGGTGGTGGTGGTGGTTTCGGCGATGGCGGGCGTGACCAATCAACTGCTCGGGATCGCCGAAGCCGCTGAAAAAGGCGACATCGCGCTGGCCAACGACCAGATCGCGGGCCTGAGAACCCGCCACTTCACGGCGGCCCAAGACCTCGGCGCGGCTCCTGACAGCGGAGTGGTGCGCGAAATCCGTGAACTGCTCGAAACCCTGCGCCAAGCTGTCTACGGCGTGTACTTGCTGCGCGAACTCACCCCGCGAAGCCGCGACCTTATCGTGGCCTTCGGCGAGCGTTTATCGGCTCCGTTGATGGCGCTGGGGCTGAGTAGCCTCGGAGCGCGGGCCCATCACCTGACCGGCGGGCAAGCCGGCATCGTCACCGACAGCCATTTCGGCAGCGCCCGTCCGCTCAGCACGGCGGCGGGGCGCATCCGTGACCGGCTCAGCGGTCTGCTCGACGCTGGCCTGACGCCGGTGATCGCGGGATTTATGGGCGAAACCGAAAAAGGAGCCATCACCACGCTGGGGCGCGGCGGCACCGACTTTTCGGCGACCATCGTGGGCGCGGCTCTGCACGCTGACGAGGTCTGGGCCTGGAAAGACGTGGACGGGGTGATGTCAGCCGATCCCCGAAGCGTGATGGGCGCACAAAATATTGCCCAGCTCAGTTACGGCGAGGTGATGGAGCTGGCTTACTTCGGAGCCAAGGTGCTGCACCCGCTGGCGGTCACGCCGCTGCAAGAAGCGGGCATTCCGCTGAGGGTCAAAAGCGCCGCTGACCCTGACTTTGCTGGAACTCTGGTCACCAGCGAGGCCCAAACCGACGGCCAGCACCCGGTCAAAGCGGTCACGGCCATTCGCGGGGTCAGCATCATCAACGTCTCCGGCGCAGGCATTTTGGGTGTGCCGGACGTGGTGGCCGACCTCTTCGCGGCGCTGGCCAGAGAAAACATCACCCTGCTGATGGTTTCGCAGTCGAGCAGCATGAGCAACGTCTCGCTGGTGATTTTGGGCAGCGACGAGGAGCACACGCTGGCGGCCCTGACTCCGCCGATGGGCGGCCGGCACCTGCAAGTGGACGTGCAGCGCGGCGTGGCGGTGCTGGCCATCGTGGGCGCGGGAATGCGCGGCACCAAGGGCGTCTCGGCCAAGCTGTTCAGCGCCCTTGCAAACGCGGATATCAATATCTTGATGATCTCGCAGGGATCGAGCGAGCTGAATATCAGCGTGGCGATCGAAGGTGCGGACGTAGAACACGCCACCCGCACCGTGCACAGCGCCTTTGGCCTGGACGCCGAGCCCGTCACCGACAAACCTGTCACCGACACGCGCTGACCAGCCAATTTTTTTGGGCAGGGCGTGGCCACAGTAGCCACGCCCTGCTGTCCTTATGACCTCTGGCTAGGTGTAGGGAGGCGATCCCTAAGCCGAGTGAGCTTTATTCTAAGCCAAAGCGCTCAGCTTATTGCTGCGCCGTCTGGCTGACGCGCTGATCACCTCACAGGCGGATGATAACGGCACACCAAAGGACGGTTCACTCCACCGCCCACAGGGAGCCCGTTATGTTCGCTGATTTCCACCGTCAACACCTGATCGCTCAGGAACGCATACAGTATCTCCGCGAGGAAGCCAGCTGCGCCCGCCTGCTCAGGCAAGCGCCGAGCCAAAGCGCCCCCTGGAGCTTTTGGAACTTCCTGCGTCCCCGTACGCCGCGCCCTGTCTCGGCTTGATGCCCTGCCCACTCTTTAGCTCATTTTCTTATCTTATTGAAAGCGGCGAACCAGGATCAAAGGTTCGCCACATCTTTTTTTGCTTATTTATCCAGCGCTCAGCCGTGCCCGCACAACCGCTCCAAGCAGCTGCGGCAACACTTCAAAAGCATACGGCTGATACACCCGCTCGGCACGCTGATGGTAATCGCGTCCCCACGGGCCGATGTTGACCACCGGTAAGCTGAGCCGCTCGCCTGTTTCTTCTTCTAATCGCATCCGGACTGTCCAAGCCGGGGTGTTGGCCCGTAGCAGTTTTGCTGAGGTGCTCTGAGGATCCTCCTGACTCAAAAAGCTCATGTCCGAGACACCGGGAAAAAAGGGGCGGGCTGTGACCTTGACGCCGAACTGGGCTTCGGCGGCCCGGATGCCCGCTTCCACCGCGCTGAGCAGGGCCAGTGACCCCGCATCCTGGCCGAGTTCCACCGCCGGATACGGCAGCGAACCGAAGCCGATAACGGCGGCTGGGCCGGTGAGGCCTGCTTCCTGCACCGCCGCCAGGGTCAGCTGCTGACACAGGCGCGGGGTGTCCAGTTCGGGCGCGGCCGCTCTGGCCAGAGCTTCCAACCGCCGCAAAGCCGCTGTTCCGCCCCGCTTCTCTACCCGTTCCAGTAACTCGGCATAGGTCAAGGTCGGCATGCCTTCACTGTTCATTTCGGCAGCCGCGCCGCAGGCCCGCGCCCGTTCTGCGATGTTTTCCAAAGCCGCCGTCATCCCGGCTTCCACCGCCGCCCGGAACTGCGCCAAAGCCTGCTCGGGCGTGCGGGAGCGCAGCAGCATGTTAAAGGCGCACCACATCCCCGGCGGCGTGGTCACGTCGTAGGAGGGCTTGAGGTCGCTGAGTTGCAACAATACCGGCGGCGGCCCGGGTTCTGAAGGATGCGGGTCCATCAAATCCGGATGCAGTTCGACGCTCCGCAGCACTTCCGCGAGCAGCAGCGCCGCGCTCACGCCGTCAAACGGCGCTCCGGCGTGGGTCGGGCGTCCCAGCAGCAACGCCGTGGGCAAGACTTTGCCGACGCTGCCCAAAAAGACGCTGCGGCCGAGCTCGCCGCTGCCGCTGTCCACCTCGGCGTCCAAGTTGAGGGCGCACAGCAGCTTGAGTTCATGTATGCGCTCAATGTCCGGCAGCTGCCGCACCAGCGAGCGCATGCCGTGCGAATTCTCTTCTTCGTCCGGCACCGCCACGAACAACAGGTTGCCGCGCTCGCCGCTTTCAGCCCACTCCTCCAGCAGCGCTAGGCCCGCCGCCAGCCCGCTTTTCATGTCCAAGCTGGCCCGCCCGAACAGGTACTCGCCGCTGGCCAAATCCGCTAAAGCCAAAGCATCAGTCTCAGCAGACAAAACGCTGGGCAGCGCAGCGGCCAGTGCGTCCGGCGAGAAGGCCAGCGCCTCCAGCTCGCCGTAATTGCTGACGCTCACCACGTCGTAATGCCCGGTCAGCAGCACGGTCGCAGCGACACGATCTTGGCCGCGCACCAGAGCGCAGACGCAAAAGCGCTCAAAGGGGTCGTGTAAGGTTTTTTCGAGCCAGACTTGATCCGGACGCTCAGCGAAGTACGGCAATTTGAGCAGCTCTCTGCGCAGCCAAGGCCCAAAGGCTCCTTCTCCCGCCGTATTGGTGACGCTCGGCTGGGCCACCAGTTGGCGTGTCCAGTCTTCAGCCCGCCGGCGCATGGTTACGGATACATCCGCGTGAGCATCCTTGGGAAGGCGATCGCCTCGCGGATGTGATCGATGCCGCACACCCACGCCACGAAGCGCTCGAGGCCCATGCCGTAGCCAGCGTGCGGCACGCTGCCGTAGCGGCGCAAATCCAAGTACCATTCAAAAGCGTCGAGCGGCAAGCCCTGCTCGTCGATCCGCTTTTTGAGCAACTGGTAGTCGTGAATGCGCTGAGAGCCGCCGATGATTTCGCCGTAGCCTTCCGGGGCAATCATGTCGTCGCACAGGGCCAGGCGCGGGTCTTCGGGGTCAGGCTGCATATAAAAAGCCTTGATCGCCGCCGGATACTTCTCGATGATGACGGGCCGGTCAAACTTGGAGCCGACGATGGTTTCGTGCGGCGCTCCCAAATCGTCGCCCCACTCGACGGGCTGGGTCTCCGGCGAGACATTGGGCGGCAACTCGCCGGAGGCCAAGGTCTCGCGGATCAATTCCAGCGCCTGCGTGTAGCTCACGCGGGGAAAGTTGCCTTCGGCGGCGGGCTTCAGCTTCTCGGTGTCGCGCCCCAGCAAGGTCAGCTCCTCGCCGCACTGCTCCAGCACGCGGCGCACCAAAAAGCTGACCATCCGCTCTTGCAGCGCCATATTTTCAAGGTGAGTGCTGGGAGCCACTTCCGGCTCGATCATCCAAAATTCGAGCAGGTGACGGCGCGTCTTGGATTTCTCGGCCCTGAAGGTCGGCCCGAAGGTGTAGACCTTACCGAAGGCCAGCGCTCCCGCTTCGGCGTGAAGCTGCCCGGTCTGAGAAAGGAAGGCTTTGTCTTCACCGAACAGATCGATCTCAAAGAGCTCGGTGGAGTCCTCGGCGGCATTGGGCGTAAAAAAAGGCGCGTCGAAGCGGATAAAGCCTTCCGCGGCAAAAAAGTCCACGATCCCGCGCTCGACGGCGTCACGAATGCGCAAAATGGCCCAGGGACGGCGGTGACGCAGCCACAGGTGGCGGTGGTCTTGCAAAAACTCGATGCCGTGTTCTTTGGGGGTAATTGGGTACTCGCCGGAGCCGCCCACCACTTCCAAGTTGCTGACCGAAAGCTCAACCCCGCTGGGTGAGCGCTCGTCGGCCCGCACCACTCCGGTCAGGCGCAGGCTGCTTTCCTGCGTCAGGTGCTTGGCGACTTCAAAAGTCTCCTCACTGACGTCGGGCTTAAATACGGTGGCCTGCACAAAACCGCTGCCGTCGCGCAGCTTGAGAAACTGCAATTTACCTTTGCCGCTCTTATCGGTTAGCCAGGCGTCGAGGGTCACGCTCTGACCGATCAATTGGGGAAGTTCACGAATAGAGGTCATGGACTCAAAGTATAAAGCGCCAAACTCCTCCAAGAAGCGAAACCTGCTGATAGAACCTATTTTCACAAGCTAATTTATAAAATATTTATTTCACAAATTCGGAACCAAAAAAGAGCCGGGGAGATTCCCTCGGCTCCTGACAGGGCGGTTTAAGCTTGCGGCTGGGGCTGGGTGATCTGCACGCCTTCGAGGAACGCGTAATCGTCTTGGAAGTGCATCAGCACGCCGCCGAAGAGGGTGTCGAAGGTTTCTTGGGGCATTTCGGTCAGCGTGGGGTAAAAGCCGACGTATTCGAGCCAGACGTTGCCGTCGTTATCGATGCTGCGGGCAAAAGCGCGTTCGCGGTTGCGCTCGTTGAGAATGCCCATGATCTCGTCTTTGCGCTCGGCGTAGGTCTTTTGGGTCACGCAGGTGACTTCGAGGCGCGAGGTGTTGTTGGGGCCGTCGTTGACGCTGACCAGCACGGCGGCGTCGCCCATCTCAAAGCGCCAGCCCATGCGGATAAAACGCTGGCCATTGTTTTCTTCCATATCCAGCTGGACTTCGCGCTCCTTGAGGTACTTGGCGATGGTTTCCAGCGTGAGCAATGCAGTTTCGGTCATGGGGTACTTCCTCCTGAGAATTGATGCCTGCAAGATTCTATCGCAAATAGGTGCTGTATGGAGCCATCCCCACCATCGCTAAAGAATATATATACATAAAGAGCCATACACATACAGAGGAGGCCAGCCCCTCGCATGAGACTCAGCTCTCCTCCCTATAACACTCCCCCCTTGAAATTTAGTTTTAGGTAAGCCTAAAATCGAAGGTGTGAATATCCGCATGAACAAGCAAGCCAACAAAGAAAGTGGCTGGCGTCAGGAAAGTCTGGGCGAGTCCTTGAGCGACGTCGCCCGCATCAAGGTGGATTACAGCCAGCCGGCTTGGAAGCGCTTTATATCTTTTCTGGGGCCGGGGGCGCTGGTGGCGGTGGGCTACATGGACCCTGGCAACTGGGCCACCTCCATCGCGGGCGGCAGCGCCTACGGCTACACCCTGCTGAGCATGGTGCTCATTTCCTCATTGATGGCCATTTACTTGCAGGCCCTTTCGGCCCGCCTGGGTATCGCCACCGGGCGCGACCTGGCGCAGGCTTGCCGCGACCACTTCAGCAAACCCGCCGCTATCATGCTGTGGCTCTCGGCGGAAGTGGCCATCATCGCCACCGATCTGGCCGAGGTGATCGGCACGGCGATTGCGCTCAATTTGCTGTTCGGGATGCCGCTCGTTCTCGGCGTGTGCCTGACGGTGGCCGACGTATTGCTGATCTTGCTGCTGCAAAACAAGGGTTTCAAATACGTCGAAGCGCTGGTTATCACCTTGATTGCCACCATCGCCGTGGCCTTCCTCTTCGAAATGATCTTTTCCAAGCCTGAGCTTGCGCCGCTGCTGGGCGGTCTGGTGCCTTCCAAGCAGCTGCTCGACCCTGCCGTGCTCTACGTCGGCATCGGCATCCTGGGCGCAACGGTGATGCCGCACAATTTGTACCTCCACTCGGCCATCGTCAACACGCGCGGTTACAGACGTGACCAGGAAGGCAAGCGAGAAGCCATCAAGTTCGCCACCTGGGACTCGAGCATTGCGTTGACGTTCGCCTTTTTTATCAACGCCGCCATCCTGATTCTGGCTGCCGCCGCCTTCCACTACGCCGGGCGCACCGACATCGCTGAGATTCAGGACGCTTATAAACTCCTCTCGCCGATGCTGGGGGCGGGCGCGGCCAGCATTTTGTTCGCGGTGGCGCTGCTGGCTTCGGGCCAGAACAGCACCCTGACCGGCACGCTGACCGGGCAGATCGTGATGGAAGGCTTTGTCAACATCCGCCTCAAGCCGTGGATCCGGCGGCTGATCACCCGGCTGATCGCTATCACGCCCACCCTCGCGGTGGTGCTGATCTACGGCGAAAAAGGCACCGGCAGCTTGTTGATCCTCTCACAGGTGGTGCTCTCGATGCAGCTCTCGTTCGCGGTGGTACCGCTGATGATGTTCACGACCGACAAACGCAAGATGGGCGAATTCGCGGTCAATCCGTTCTGGAAGTGGGTCGGCTGGTTCATTACCGCCCTGATTATTGGCCTGAACGTGTTCTTGCTGGAGCAGACCTTCTTTCCGTCGGCCTGATTCCCGCAACTCAAAAGCAGGAGGCCAGGGTCAACGCTAACCCCGGCCTTCTGCTCTTTGTTAATTACCGCCGCCCGTACTTCAGCACCCGCACGTCCACCGCCGCTATGCCCTGCGAGAGAATGCCCAGCCTGGCCGCCGCCGTGCGCGACAAATCGATGATCCGGCGGCTGTTGCCGAACGGCCCCCGGTCATTGATCAGCACGTCCACGCTATGCCCGCTTCTGAGCGTAACCCGCACCCAAGAACCCAGCGGCAAGGTGCGGTGGGCGGCGGTCATGCGGGTATAAGGATTGTATTTGCCGCCGTAATAAACGGCCTGTCCCGGCACCGCCAGCGCCAAAGAAGCGGACGCCAACACCACAACGAGTATTCCTTGAAGTGCCACTTTCTTGAAGATCAAAACCGCTCCTTGGGACTGTGCGACAGCACCCGCGAGCCTTCGTCTGTCACCAGCACCAGATCTTCGATGCGCACGCCGCCGAGGTGTTCGATATACACGCCCGGCTCGATGGTGATGACCATTCCGGCTTGCAAGACTTCTTCGGAAGTGCTGCGCAGGCCAGGCCCCTCATGGACATTCAGGCCCACGCCGTGGCCCAGCGAGTGCACGAAAGCGTCGGCCAGGTCGTAGCGGCCTAGCACCTCGCGGGCCAGCGCGTCCAGGTCGGCAGTTCTGACACCGGGTTTGATGGCCGCCAGCGCCGTTTCCTCAGCTTCGAGAACCGCCGTGTACATTCGCCGCTGACTTTCACTGACCTCGCCCAGCGCCAACGTGCGGGTGGAGTCGGAGAAGTAGCCGCCGAGCCGAGCGCCGAAATCGATGGTCACCAACTCGCTCTCCGCCAGCACCTTGTCCGAGGCCCGGCCATGGGGCAATGCTCCGCGTACGCCGCTGGCGACGATGGTCTCGAAAGCGGGGCCGTCCGCGCCCAAACGCCGCATGGCACTTTCTAAAGCCAGTGCCAGGTCTTGTTCCCGCGCTCCGGCCTTGATCAGCGGCAGGATTTCGGCGAAGGCGGCGTCGGCAATCGCCTGAGCCTGCTCGATCAGCTGCACTTCCGCTTCAGATTTGATCAGCCGCAGTCCCTCCACCACGCCGCTGAGCGGTGCGGGTTCAGCGGGCCAGTGCGCCTGCAACTCGCCAAGCTCCGCTACCGTCAGGTGCTGCATTTCAAATCCGACGTTCAGGCCCGAGAGGAGCGGCGCGGCGTGCTGCAAAGTCTCGGGCGAGCGGGCGATGAACACCGGAATGGCCGATTCCTGAGCGGCCTGCAAGGTGTAGCGGCCATCGGTATACAGCCACGCCCCGTCCGGCAAAATCAGCGCTTTGGCGTCTTCAGGACTGGAAAAGCCGCTGAGATAGTTCACATTCTCCGGCTGACTGACCCACAGGGCGTCCACGCCCGCTGATTTGAGGGCCGAGCGAACGGCAGTTAGGCGTGCTGAAAAATCTGATTGGTGCTTTGACATGCTTTAACACTCCTTTTTAAGTTCAACGACGTGGTCGTCTTTACTCAAGGACAGCCACGCCCAATTCGGCAAGCTGCGCGGCGTTGACGCTGGACGGGGCCTGCGCCATGAGGTCGCTGCCTTTGTTGTTTTTGGGAAAGGCGATCACTTCGCGGATACTGCTCGCCCCGCTCATCACCATGATAAGGCGGTCAAAACCCCAAGCGACGCCGCCGTGGGGAGGCGTGCCGGAAGCCAGCGCGTCCAGAAAAAAGCCGAACTGGGCGTGGGCTTCTTCTTCGGAAAAGCCGATGGCGCTGAACATCTGCCGCTGCACTTCGGGGTCGTGAATCCGCACCGAGCCGCCGCCGACTTCAAAGCCGTTGAGCACTAAATCGTAAGCTTGGGCGCGGATTTCGCCTTGCCGCTGGGTGCCGAACAGCGCCAAATCCTCGGGGTGCGGCGCGGTGAAGGGGTGGTGCATATACGTCCAGCGCTGATTGTCCTCATCGTATTCGAGCTGGGGAAAATCGGTGATCCAGACGGTTTCAAAGCCAGCAGACGCCAGATTCAAGAGGTCGCGCAGCGCCGTGCGAACCGCCCCAAGTGCCGTCACTGACTTTTTCCACTCGCCCGCCGCGAAGAGGAGCGTGCCGCCCTGCTCGACGCCTGTTCGGCTGAGCAGCTTCCCACTGACTCCCCCCACAAATTTGCTGATGCCGCCGGTGAAACCCTCGCCGTCTCGCCGCAGCCAGGCCAGTCCCCCAGCTCCGTTCTGCTTAGCGACGCGCTCAAGCTCATCAATTTGCTTGCGGGTCAGTTCACCGGTCGCCAGCACCTTGACGCAGGCCGCGTTTGCAAACGCCGCGAACTCGCCGCCCGCGAACAGATCGGTCACGTCTACAAACGGCAAACCGAAACGCAAGTCGGGCTTGTCGGAGCCGTAAGTGTCCATGGCCTGCTGATAGGTCAGGCGCGGGAAAGGGGAGGGCAAGTCCACGTCGAGCGCCGTTTTGAAGACGTGGCGCAGCAAGCGTTCGTTGAGATCGAGAATGTCTTCCTGGTTCACGAAGCTCATTTCAATGTCGAGCTGGGTGAAATCCGGCTGGCGGTCGGCACGCAGGTCTTCGTCTCTGAAGCAGCGGGCCAGCTGAAAATAGCGGTCCACGCCGGCGATCATCAGCAGCTGTTTAAAAAGCTGTGGGCTTTGCGGCAAGGCGTAGAACTCGCCGGGGCTGAGCCGGGAAGGCACCAGAAAATCGCGTGCGCCCTCGGGGGTGCTGCGGGTCAGCATCGGCGTTTCGACGTTGATAAAGCCTTCCGCTGTCAGAAAAGCAGTGATGGCGGCGGAGACTTGCGAGCGGATCAGCAGTTTTTGGAACATCTCCGGGCGGCGCAAATCGAGGTAGCGGTATTTGAGGCGGATGTCTTCGGACACGTCCTCGCCTTTACTGAGTTCAAACGGCGGCGTCACGGCGGCGCTGAGCACTTGGGCCGCATCGGCGATCAGTTCATACGCGCCCAGCCCTTCCTTGCGCTGGCTTTCGGGGCGCAGGCGCAGCGTGCCGGTAAATTCAGCCACGTATTCGCCGCGCATCCGGTCGGCTTCGGCAAAAGCCGGGGAGCCGGGTTCGACCTGAACTTGCAGCAGACCGCTGCGGTCACGCAGGTCAATGAAAATCAGCTTGCCGAGGTCGCGCCGCCGCGCCACCCAGCCCTGTACAGTGACGGTTTGATCGAGGTAAGGTTCGAGGTCGCTCAGGTACGCGGTGCGCTTCATCGGGTCTCCAGTGCTGGTGGGGTGGGTGCGGAGTCTGGGCTTGGCATTTCAGAGAACAAATCGGAGAGCAAAAGGGCATTCAGTTCGGCCACCGGCACTTCGCGCTGAACGCCGCTTGAGAGGTGCTTGAGCATCACGCTGCCGCGCCCGGCTTCCTCGCTGCCGATCAATGCGGCGTAAACGGCTGTGCGCCGCTCGGCTTCTCTGAAGACATTGCCGGGTTTGAGTGCCCGGTAAGCGAACTCGGCGCGGGCGACGGCGCGGATGCCCAGTGCCACGCGGGCCGCCAGATCCACTTGCTCAGCGTCCAGCGCCGCGACGTAGACCAGCGGGCCGGCGGTGAGCGGCCACTTGAGGCCCTCGGCGTCCATGGCAATCAGGAGGCGTTCGATACCGAAGGCCCAGCCCACCGCCGGCGTCTCGGGGCCGCCGAGTTCTTTGGCCAGCCCGTCGTAGCGCCCGCCGCCGCCGAGGGCCGACTTGGCTCCGACGCCCTGGTGGTGCAGTTCCCAGGCGGTGCGGCGGTAATAATCCAGGCCGCGCACGATGCTGGGGTCGAGGTCATATGGCACACCCCAGGCGTCCAGATAGCCGCGCACTTCCTGAAAATGGGCGCTGGCTTCCTCGCCTAAAAAGTTGAGCATCGGCTCGACGTTGAGCTCTACGATCAGGGCCTGGTCATCTCTACTTTTGGAATCCAGAATCCGCATCGGATTGCGCGTCAAGCGGTCTTGCGAATCGGCAGAGAGGCGCTCGGCGTGTGGCGTGAACAGCTGGCGCAAATAAGCGTCGTAGCGCTCCCGGTCCGCCGGGTCGCCCACCGATCCGAGCTTGATCCTCGCGCCGGTCAGCCCGAGTTCCTGCACGACCTGCACCATCAACCAGATCGCTTCGGCGTCCACCAAGCTTAGCGCACTGCCGATCACCTCATAATCGACTTGGTGAAACTGCCGCAGGCGGCCTTGCTGGACATTCTCGGCGCGGAACATCGGCCCGTGTGTCCAGAGTTTTAAGGGGCTGGGAAGCTGCTTGAGGCCGTTTTCCAAGTAGGCCCGCACGATGCCCGCCGTGCCCTCGGGGCGCAGAATATAGCCGCCGTGCTCTCCGGCATAGGTGACGGTAAACATCTCTTTGCGCACGATATCGGTGCTGCTGCCCACGCCGCGCTGCACCAGATCGGCGTATTCGAACAGCGGCGTTTCCATCCACTGCGCTCCGCCGCGCTCCAGCACCCGCGCGGCCGTTTGGGTCACGTGAGAAAAAGCGGAGGCGCTGAGATCGGCTCTTAACTTGGGACTGCCATCCGGCAAGTGGTCTTGGGTGCCTTTGGGACGCTGAAGTGACATAGGGGAGAGTATAGACGGTGAGCGGGGCGCAGGCGGACAGCTTTACTCTGTCCCCTGCGCCCCGCTCACCTCTGCTCACGAACGGCCGCTCTTACTGACTGCTTACGCTAAACGGGAGGCCGGTGCTCTGCCGTCCGTTGACTTCGATATACAGCCAGCTTCCGCCGGCTGGGGCGTTCGCCGGAACGTTGAAGACGATTTCGCTGTCGGTCCACGACACCACCGACGCTGCGGGAATCAGGTAGCCGCCTGAGCCGTTTTCGTCCGCGCCCAAACGGATGCGCCCGGTGGCAGGGCCGCCGAGGTAGCGCCCCTGAATCATCACGGCTGCGCCTTTGGCCGCGCCGGACGAGACTTTGACCAGAACCGGCGTTTGGGTCACGCCCATCACCGTACCGACACGCGGCGCACACGAAGAGAGTGTGCCCACCAACAATAAAGAACCCAGCAAGAATATACGCATGACTTTACCTCCGTCTCCGCAGTCTAATGGCTGGATGAACGCCAAGCCTACCCCCCCCAAACGCGCCCTGCTGATCTTTAATCCCAAATCCGGCAAGGGACCGAGCCCACTGCCGCGCTTTATCGCCGCGCTGGGTGAAAGAGGCTGGCACGTTGACGCCGAGGAACTTCCCCAAAAAGGTGAACTGGAAACCCTGCTGAGCAGCGCCGAGCACTACAGCGCCGTGATCGCGGCGGGCGGCGACGGCACCGTCAGCAGCATCGCGTATGTCCTCAGAAACCGGGGCGTGCCGCTGCTGGCTTATCCGGCAGGCACGGCGAATTTGATTGCTCAAAATTTGAATCTGCCGGAAGATCCGCAGGAGCTGGCACAGGTGGTGGACGAACTCAGGGCTGTGTCTATCGATCTGGGCGAGTTGAGTGTCGCGGGCAAATCGCACGGCTTCGTGCTGCTGGCAGGCGCGGGAGCGGACGCGGCCATGATCGAAGGCGCAGAAGGCCTCAAAGACCGGCTGGGCGTGTTCGCTTACGTGGTCAGCGCCCTCAAGCAGCTGAGTCCCAAGACCACCACCTTTCACTTGACCCTTGACGGCAAAGCGCAGGATGTGGACGCCATGGCGGTGATGGTCGCCAACTTCGGGATGGCCAATTTCCGTTTGCCGATTGCGCCGGGGGTCAGTCCCAACGACGGGCAGTTCGCAGTGCTGGTGCTCAAAGCTGGATCGGTTTTGGAACTCCTGCCCAATTTACTCGACTCGCTGCGGGCCAAGCTCAATTTGGGCGAGCCGGTGTTCGGCAAAAATATCGATGTTTTTTCGGCCAGTGAAGTGGAGGTCAGCACCGAGGAACCGTTCCCACTGCAGTACGACGGCGAAATTCATGATGAAACCACGCCGTTTACCGCCCGCGTTTTACCGAAAGCGGCGCTCCTGCTGACCGGGGCAAGTCAGGAAGAATTGGAGACTTGAGGACGTGAAGCGTTTTTCTTGACTCGCCCCAGCATAACTTCAATGGTTGACCTTAAAACGCTTGCTGGCATTCCCATTTCCTACGTTCTATAATTTCACTTATGAAACCTAAGAGATTCCGTTGACCAGTTCAACCAGTTCTGCTCTCGTTCTGGCTTCTCGCTGGGCTTCGGCGTCTAATCGCCGCCGTGAAGGCCTCCGGGCGGCGCATTCCCAAGATGCTGAAGTTCTTACCGATCTGCTCCACACTTACTTGCGGCTCAAATCCAGCAAAGGCGGTCGCATCAGTGAACTGACCCTGGCGCACTACGCCGAGTCGCTTAGAAAGTTTTTGGCGTTTACAGGGCCAGCCGCGTCGCCGCAACACGCGTTGACTCAACTCGAGCCGGAGGTCTTCGAAGTCTGGCTGTTGGACTTGCAGGCACAGGGGCTGTCGGCATCCAGCGTCAAACGCCACTTCTACGGCGTGCGGAATATGATGCGGGCTTTGGTGTGGGCCGATGTTTTAAAAATCGATCCCAGCACCAGTGTGCGCCCGCCTGCCGAGAGCGAGGCGGCCCACACTCGCAAGTCGGCCCTCAGCGCGGCGACGTTTAGAGCCCTCTTGGCTTTGCCTGCCGCCGAGCATCCCAGTGACCCCACCCGCGCCGCCCGCGATTACGCTTTGCTGCTGCTGGGCGGTCAATTTGGGTTGCGGGCCGCCGAATTGGTCGGACTGAATCTGGACGACCTCGACCTCAGTCTCAGTCACGTGGTGGTGCGCGGCAAAGGCAAAAAGACCCGGCAGGTGCCGCTTACTGCGCGGGCCTTAGAAGCGCTCGGCACTTGGTTGCGCCTGCGCCAAAGCCTGGTGAGCGCTTCGCCCGCGCTGCTGCTCTCGCTGAGTCACCGCAACGCGGGTGGGCGGTTGACCACCAAGGGAGCGCGGGACATTGCCGGACGTTATTACCTTGCTCTTGGGCTTCCACCTGCGCTGTGGGGCCTGCATACGCTGCGGCGCACGGCGGGAACGCAGCTCTACAGAGCCACCCGTGACTTGCACGTGGTGGCCGACGTACTGGGACACGCTTCGGTGAACACCAGTGCGATTTACGCCAAGATGGATACTTCGATTCGGCGGGAGGCTTTGGCGGCAGTTGAAGAGTTGGAGTAAAGACTCTTATATATATTACTGGGTACGGCGGCGGTCGAGCCTGAGTGCGTAGCCGAGCAGCAGCAGCGCGGCGATCAGGGCTGGAACGTCACCCAGACGCATATAAAGGGTGGTGGCGCTCAGGAGCGGATATTCGGCGTGAAGGACGCCTTCGCCTTCGGTGAGGGTTTGTACCGGCTCACCGAGATCATTGATCACGGCGGCGACCCCTTTGTTGACGCTCCGCAGCACGTAACGCCGTGTTTCGATGGCCCGTACCCGGCCCATATCGAAGTGCTGCCAGACGCCCCAGCCGGTGTACCAGCCGTCGTTGCTGACATTGACCAAGACCTGCGCTCCCTGAAGGGCCATCTGACGAGACACGTGGGCCACGATGCTGTCATAGCAGATGTAGACGCCGTAGAGCACGCCGCCGAGGGGAATGGGCGCGTAGGACTGACCAGGAAACTGGGGATTGAAGCTGCCCAGATTCAGCGATTGGTAGATCGAGCTGTAAAGACCGTTGAACGCCCCACTCAGCGGGTAATACTCACCCATCGGCACCGGGTGGGCTTTGTCGAAGCTGCCGGTGATGCGCTGCCCGTCCCAACCGATCGCGGTGTTGCGCGGATACTGATACATGCCGTAGAGGCCGGGCGCGGGGACTTCTCCAATGCGCTCCGGATACAGCAGCGCCGTTTCACTCCAGACGGTCACCTCACCCGCTCGGCGCTGCTGACTGAGTTGGAGTTGAGCTTGCCACTGCTGCTCTAAGTCTTGACCGGTGACTTTGGCAAACGAATCGAGATTGGTGCGGAGTAAGAGCGCCTTGGCGGGCGGCCCCTCCCCTGCCGTGCGGGTGAGGCCGTAGCCGAGGGCCGCCAGCCACAACACCGCCATCAGTGCAGCGGGGCGCGGATTTTTGGTTTGCGCAAGCGTGACCAGCGCCGCTGCCGAAGCGGTCAGGAGCGCCGTCAGCAGCAACACGCCGCCGAGGTCGGCCACCTGGATGAGTGGGGTTCTGAGGAAGGTGTAGCCCAAGCCCGACCAGGGAAAAGCCAGCGCCCCCAGCGTCCTGAGCCATTCCAGAATCACCCAGCCGCCCGCCAGTCCCCACAAGCGGCCCTGCGGCGTTTTGAAGGCGGCGGCGACCAAGAACGCCATCAGCGCCCAGAAGATGCCTTCCAGTACGAACAGCAGCGACAACGTCAGCGCCGAGAGCGGCCACGCCAGTACCGAAGGCAAGCTGCCGTCTTTGGACATCAGGTCTTGCATAAAGACCACCAGCCAAAAGAGCTGGGCGGCAAAAAAAGCGCTGATGGCGATCAATGTCTGCAACGTAAGTTGTTTGACGCTGGGCTGGCGGCTGAGATGCCCGAGTAAAAGGGCGAGGGGGACAACAGTCAAGATGCTCCAAGCCAGCGGCAGACCGCACAGAGCCAGACACACGCCGAAAGCGGCGGATAAAACAGCGGGGGGAAGGCGCGGCATCAGCTTTGAAGTGTAGCAAGGGCCCAGATGTGGAAAAATGGGCATATAGGGAAAAGGTCAAGCCAGGAAGCTGTCAATGCGGCCGCTCCTTGAGGTAATCTGGGCTTACCTTGCGAATTGCTTTTATCAGTGACCTCCACAGCAATATTCACGCGCTGACTTCAGTGCAGCGGTTTTTGAGCGAACATATCGTCAACTCGGTGGTGGTGGTGGGCGATTTGGTCGGCTACGGCGCGTCGCCCGGGCCAGTCATTGACTTCGTGCAGCAGGCAGGCTGGAAAGTTGGCCTTGGCTCGAGCGATTTGCGGGTGTCGATGGCGTTCGGTGAGCGCGAATCGCGGCGTGGGATCGCCGATCAGGTTCTGAACTGGACACGCGAAACCCTCGCACCGGAGCAGCTCGAATACCTGCGCCGTTTGCCGGTGGGCGGACGGATTATGACGCCAGTCGGGCGCATTCGTTATTTTCACGGTGCGCCGCACGACCCCGAGGCCCGCCTCGATTTGATGGCCCCCGAGGCCCAAATGCAGGAACTGGCCGAGCAGCTCAGTTCGCGGGTGGTCGTCTCGGCAGGCACCCACGTGCCGTTTGTGCGCACCATCGGCGACACTATTTTCATTGATCCCGGTTCGGTGGGCTTGAGCCTGAATCACGAACCCGGCGCGGACGTGATTATCATCGACGCCGCTGGCCGCAGACCCAAAGTCAGCATGCACAAAGTGCCGTATGACTACTCGTCGGCGGCCTTCGACATCATGGCCTGGAATTTGCCGCCAATCATTGCCGACGTGATCCGCAGCGGGAAGATGGGGAGTTGAGGGAAGAGGTGTGCGCCAACAGGTACAGTTACATACCCCTTGCTCCTGTCCGAAGGTGTACCGAGTACACTTGTCCAGTCGATACCGACGCCGACTTGACGAAGCTGCGGTAAACTGGTGGTTGAGTGAACAACCAAAAGCGGCTGGGCAGCGCACCTTAAGCGCTCAGTCACAAAGGGGCAACATATGAAAGTAGGCATTAACGGATTTGGCCGGATTGGCCGTTTGGTGTTCCGGGTTCTGGAAGCGCGTGGCGTGGAAGTCGTGGCCATCAACGATTTGACCGACAACAAAACGCTGGCGACCTTGCTCAAGTACGACTCCACCGCTGGGAAGTTTGACGGCACCGTCAGCTACGACGACGACTCGCTGACCGTCAACGGCAAAAAGATTCACGCCTTGGCCGAGCGCGATCCCGCCAACATCAAGTGGGGTGAGCTGGGCGTGGACATCGTCATCGAGTCCACCGGCATCTTTACCAGCCGCGAGGGAGCCAGCAAGCACCTCGCCGGCGGCGCGAAGAAAGTCCTAATCACCGCGCCGGCCAAAAACGAAGACATCAGCATCGTGCTGGGCGTCAATGAGCAGGATTACGATCCCAAAAACCACCACATCATTTCGAACGCTTCTTGCACCACCAACAGCTTGGCCGCGCCGATGAAACTGCTCGACGAAGCCTTCGGCATCGAAAAAGCCATCATGACCACCGTCCACAGCTACACCAACGATCAGCGCCTGCTCGACTTACCGCACTCTGATCTGCGCCGCGCCCGGGCCGCCGCTGTCAACATCATCCCCACCTCGACGGGCGCGGCCAAAGCCGTGGCGCAGGTCTATCCCAAGCTCAAAGGCAAGTTTGACGGTACCTCCCTGCGCGTGCCGACGCCGGTGGGCAGCATCAGCGACGTGGTGGTCATTCTGGGCCGCGACGTGACGGCGGACGAAGTCAACGCGGTGTTTAAGAACGCCGCCGAGGGCAGCCACAAGGGCATCATCAGCTACACCGAAGACCCCATCGTGCTGCAAGACATCGTGGGCGATTCGCACAGCGCCATCATCGACGGCGGCCTGACCATGGCGATGGGCAATCTGGTCAAGTTTTTCAGCTGGTACGACAACGAGTGGGGCTACAGCAACCGGATCGCGGATTTGACGCAACTGGTGAGCGAGAAAGGCGTTTAAGTCAAGCAAATCGAACGTTGAGTCGTGAAGGGTGGGCTATGGGTGAAAACAGCTCATGGCCCATCACCTTTGTAAGGAGTAAACATGAAGAACTTAGATTCGTTAGATGTAAAGGGCAAGCGCGTACTGGTTCGGGTGGATTACAACGTGCCGATCAAGGACGGCGTGATTCAAGACGACACCCGTATCACCGCGTCTTTGCCCACCTTGAAGGCGCTGCTGGCCGGCGGCGCGTCACTGGTGCTGATGAGCCACCTGGGACGGCCCAAAGCGGGCCCCGATCCGAAATACAGCCTCGCGCCTGTGGCCCAGGCGCTGAGCAAGGTGCTGGGCCTACCGGTCAAGTTCATCGCCAGTTTGCCGAGCAGCCCTAAGACATTGGCGGCGGTGCAGGCGCTGGGAAGCGGCGAAGTGGCCCTCTTAGAAAATGTGCGCTTTGAAGCGGGCGAAGAGAAAAACGATCCGGCCCTTGCCCTCAAGCTGGCCCAGTTGGGCGACGCCTTCGTGCTGGACGCTTTCGGCAGCGCCCACCGCGCCCACGCTTCGGTGAGCGGCGTGGCCGGCAAGTTGCCGCACGCCGCCGGAAGCTTGCTGCAAACCGAAGTGGACGCGCTGGATAAACTGATCAACACCCCCGCACACCCGTATGTGGTGATTATCGGCGGAGCCAAAGTCAGCGACAAGATCAAGGTCATCGAGAACTTGCTGCCGAAAGTGGACAAACTGCTGATCGGCGGCGGCATGGCTTACACCTTCATCAAGTCGCGCGGCGGCCAGATCGGCCAGAGCATTCACGAAGACGACCAATTGGCTTTGGCGGGGCGCTTGCTCAGCGAGTACGCCGATAAAATCATGCTGCCCACCGACGTGATTGCCGCCGACGCTTTTGACGAGGCCGCCAACACCAAAGTGGTGCCGAGCGATCAGATTCCTGACGGCTGGCAAGGCTTGGACGCTGGCCCCGAAACCGTGAAGGCTTACATCGCCGCGCTTCAGGGCGCAAAAACCGTGTTCTGGAACGGGCCGCTGGGCGTCTTTGAATTTGCAAAATTCGCGGGCGGCACCAACGCGGTGGCTGGGGCGGTGGCCGAGTTGGGCGCAGATACCTACAGCGTGGTGGGCGGCGGCGATTCGGTCAGCGCCATCAACAAGAGCGGTCAGGCCAGCAAGGTTTCGCACGTCTCCACCGGCGGCGGGGCCAGCTTGGAGCTGCTGGAAGGTCAGCCGCTGCCGGGCGTCGAAGCAATGAAGTAATGATGCAGCGGCAGCCCCTGCTTTGTCTGATTCTCAGCGTGGCCGCGCTGTCGGGTCAGGCCTGCGCGGATTATCTCAAAGGGCAGCAAGCCTACGACGCTGGACGGTATGCGGAGGCCTTGCCTGAATTCCAAACGTCGTTTCGACAAGGCGACGTGCGGGCTGCGGCCAGCTTGGGCGTGATGTACCGAAATGGTCAGGGCGTGCCGCGTAATGTGTACCTTGCCAGGCAGCGCTTTACCCAAGCGGCCCAGAGTGGAAATGCCAAAGCCCAAAACGGTTTGGGCAACTTGTTCAAGGAAGGCCAGGGGGTAAGAGTCAACCGCGCCGCCGCCCTGCGTTGGTATCAGAAGGCGGCGGCGCAGGGGTATCCGCCGGCCATCTACAACGTGGGGCGGTGGTACAGCTCGGCGGGCGACGACGCGGCAGCGGCCCAGTGGTACACCAAAGCGGCGACTTTAAACTATCCCGCCGCACAGATCAATCTGGGCAATCTTTACCTTGACGGCAAAGGAGTCGGCAAAGACGCGGCGCGGGCCGTTGCCTTCTTTCAGGCCGCTGCTGATCAGCGAGCGCCGATGGCATTGATTCGGCTGGGCACTGTCTATAAAGATGGACTGGGCGTTGCGAAGAATTATGCCAAAGCGGCCAAGTACTTTGAGCAGCCCGCCACGCTCGGCGATGTGTACTCACAGGCCAGTTTAGGCTGGCTTTCCTACCAGACCCGGCAATATCAAGAAGCGTTTGTCTGGTCTGATCTGGCCGCCCGGCAGGGAGACAAATACGCTCAGCACACGCTCGGCATCTTGTACGAGGGCGGCTTCGGCACCGCTCGAGATCTCGGCTTGTACGAGGGCGGCTTCGGCACCGCTCGAGATCTCGGCAGCGCCGGGGTGTGGTATCAAAAAAGTGCAGAGCAGGGCTACCCCCTCGCCTCGGCCCGACTCGGCCACCTGCTTTTGGATCAAAAAAAGTATCCGGAGGCATTTAAATACAATGCCTTTGCTGGGCAGCGGGGCAATGCCTATGGGCAAGGCCAACTCGGGTACATGTATGAAGCTGGTCTAGCCACGAGAAAATCACTCGACTCGGCGGTAAAATGGTACAGGCTCGCAGCGCAACAAGGCGATCCGTACTCCATCAGCCGCTTAAAGGAACTGGGGAAATAACCATGAAAAATCTACTCGCGCTCAACTGGAAAATGAACAAGACGCCCTCGGAAGCCGTGCAGTGGGCCAAAGAGTTGCGGGCCGCCTTGCCGCAGACCTCGGCGGAGCTGGCGATTATGGCTCCCGCAATTGCCCTTCAGGGTTTGAGCTTGGAATTAGAAGACAGTCCGGTCAAGCTGGGCGCTCAGGACATCTCGGCGCATGAATCTGGCGCGTACACCGGCGAAATCAGCGCGGCGATGCTCAAAGATGTGGGCGCGATGTACGCAGTGGTGGGCCACTCCGAGCGGCGCGAGTATCACGGCGAGAGCTCACAAATCGTGGCGGCCAAAGCGGCGGCGGCCATTGCGGGCGGCTTGGTGCCGATCATCTGCGTCGGCGAGGGCTTAGACGTGCGCGAAAAAGGCGAGCAGGTGGCCTACACCTTAGATCAGTTGCGCGATTCGCTCTCGCAGGTGCCAGTGTTGGGCGCGGATCAAATCGTGATCGCTTACGAGCCGGTGTGGGCGATTGGCACCGGAAAAACCGCCACCGCTGCCGACGTCGGCGAAATGGCCGACGCGATTCGCGGGGCGCTGGGCGGGCTGTACCGTGAGTACGCCGACGGCGTGCGGATTTTGTACGGCGGCAGCGTCAAGTCCGCCAACATTGCCGAAATCTGCTCCCAGACGAATGTCAACGGCGCACTCATCGGCGGCGCGAGCTTGGACGTCTCCTCGGTGGTGGGCCTGGCTTCAGCGCTGAGCTGAACATGAACGGCGGGGAGAAGTCGGCCCCGCTTTTTGGCGAGACAACAAGTGAAGAAAATCACTTAAGTTTTGTTTTGTGAAATAAAATCCTAAGAATAGACGGCACCTTCAAGAAAGGGGCGCTGCGCCGTTAGACTGCTCAGCATGTTGCAGATGATTTGTGTAGATGTAGACGGCACCCTCGTCGGAACCGGCAATAAAGTGCTGCCGGAAGTTTGGGAAGCGCTTAAAAATGCACGGCTCGCGGGCATCAGAATCGTGTTGTGTTCGGGCCGCCCCGCTGTGGGACACGCGCTGGAGTATGCCAAGCGGCTTGATCCTGACGGCTGGCACGTCTTTCAAAATGGAGCCAGCATTGTCAAGGTGGACACCGGCGAGTCGCGCAGCGAGGAATTGCCGCACGATTTGTTGGTCGGCCTCGTAGAGAAAGCGCGGGCGACGAAGCGAATTTTGGAGACGTATACGGACCGCGAATACGCCGTGGAAGATACTTCGCCAGTCTCGGCGGAACATGCCAAGCTGCTGGGCGTGCCGTTCCAGCCGCGTGATTTGCTGAGCCTCAGCGGGATGGTGGTGCGGGCGCAGTGGCTGATTCCTTACGCCGAAAAAGACGCGCTGCTGAGTGAGGCGCACGAAGGCTTGCAACTTCATCCGGCCAGCAGTCCGGTGATGCCGCAGACCCTGTTTGTCAGCGTCACCCGTGACGGCGTGAACAAAGGCAGCGCCATTCGGAAAGTGGCGGGCTTTTACGGTTTTGATCTGGAGCGCGTGATGATGGTCGGTGACGGCCACAACGACGTGACGGCGCTGGAGGTGGTCGGCTATCCGGTGGCGATGGGCAACGCTGACAAAGAAGCGCGGGCGGCGGCCAAGTACCACGTGGGTGATGTGGACAGCGGCGGATTGGTGGAAGCGGTGGAGCTGGCAATGAAGGAATGAGTGGAAGGTGGCGGTTTTTGCGGTGTTGTCTGCCGCAGGAAAAGCAACCCCCTACTTCCTACTGACCACGATCTGTTCACCTCTTTTACGCCTTGACCATAACGCCATTCTGTTATAGACTAAATCCATGAAACTGAGCGATGTCCAGAAACGACTGCAAGCGCCGTTTCCCGCCCATCTGGTGGGCTTTAAGCCTGCCAGCTTCAGCCGCGATCACAAGCGGGCGCTGCTCTTTGCCCACATCGACGCCCGCGCCGTGCAAGACCGCCTCGACGCCATTTGCCCCGACGAGTGGAGCTTTGAACTGGAAGTCGTGGTGGGCGCGGCCCGTCCCACCGTCAAAGGCCGCCTGACCATTTTGGGTGTAGTGCGTGAAGACATCGGGGAAGGCAGCGAAGGAGAGCTGGGGACTTTGAAGGCGGCGGCGAGTGACGCCCTCAAGAGATGCGCGGTGCAGTTTGGTATCGGGCGCTACCTCTACGATTTGCCCAAACTGTGGGCCGACTGGGACGATGAAAAACGCGCTCCCGTCCACGATCCCGAATTGCCCGAGTGGGCGCGGCCCGACCACGAGCGCACCCCCGGCGGCGCTCACCTGATGCAGGCCATGGAGCAGCTCAAATATGAATTGCCCGATGACTTGGAGTTGCAGCGCGAAATTTACAAGCACCTCAAAGCCGCGCTGATGAGCCTTCATCCCACTGGGCGGGCCGCGTGATCTCGCCGCGTTCGGGCGTGCCGCTCCGTGATCAGGTCAGGGAAGAGCGTGAAAGTCCAGCCGCGCTGATGTTGATCGTCGGCTTGTTGCCGCTGCTGCTGCTGGGCGGCTGGCTGTCGCAGTTCGTATAAAGCTGCTAGCAAAAGAAGCGGGGCACTTGAATTATGTCCAAGTGCCCCACTTCTTTGTCTGCTCACGCAGGCCACACGCCTATTTTCGGCAGCCCTCCACGATTTCGCGTGCCAATGCGCCCACGTCTTCGCCACGGCTGACCGCGTTGATAAAAGCGCTGCCGACCACCACGCCGTCGGCGTCGGCGTCTACCGCGACTTGGCGGGCGGTGGCGGTGTCTTTGACGCCGAACCCTACTGCGATGGGCAAATCGGTGTGCTGCTTGGCGAGGGCCACCAGTGCCGGAACTTCGCTCAGGGCGTTGCCTTCTCTGGCTCCGGTCACGCCGGTGACGCTGACGGCGTAGACGAAGCCGGTGCAGGCGGCGGTGACGATTTTGACCCGCTCAGGAGTGCTGGTCGGGGCGATCAGGAAGGTCAGGGACAAGCCCGCCTGCGCCGCGAGGTCGCGGATTTCTATGTCTTCGTCGGGCGGCAAGTCCGGTAAGATCAGTCCGTCCACGCCCGCTTCCACTGCGAGGCGCATGAATTCACGTGGCCCCACGGCGTAAATAGGATTGATATAGGTCATGACGACCAGCGGCTTATCGGTGTGCGGGCGCAGCGCTTTGATGAGTTCCAAGGTGCGCCGCGTGCTGGTGCCGCCTTTGATGGCCGCTTCGCTGGAACGCTGAATGGTGGGGCCGTCACCGAGCGGGTCGGAGTACGGCAAGCCGATTTCCATCATGTCGGCGTGTTCGAGGAGCTGCAAGGCCACGTCATGAAAGCGCTCGGCGTCGGGATAGCCAGCGGTCATGAACGGAATAAACGCGGCGCGGCGCTCAGCTTTGGCCGCACTGAACGCGGCGTGGATGCGCTCGGCGCTCGGCGTTAAGGGTTGAGTCGTGGTGGTCTGGGTCATGCGTTGGCGCTCCCGGTCAGGAGGCGGGCCACTTCGGCCACGTCTTTGTCACCGCGCCCCGATAAGTTGACCACGATAATTTTGCCTTCGCCGATTTCACGGGCAGTGATGACGGCCTGATGGATGGCGTGAGCCGTCTCCAAAGCGGGAATAATGCCTTCCAGACGGGCGAGGAGTTGCAGCGCTTCTAGGGCCTGCGCGTCGGTCACGGGAACATATTCGGCCACGCCCATGTCGCTGTAATAGCAGTGCTCGGGGCCGATGCCCGGATAATCGAGGCCCGCGCTGATCGAATGGGCTTCGGTGATCTGGCCTTCGGGGTCGTTGAGGAGGTACATCATCGAGCCGTGCAGCACCCCGACTTTGCCTCCGGCGACGCTGGCGGCGTGGAAACCGGTGTCCACGCCCTGACCCGCCGCTTCGGTGCCGATCAAGCGGGGGCGCTGGCCTTCAGGAAGGTAAGCGAACGGCGCGAAGATGCCGATGGCGTTGCTGCCGCCGCCCACGCAGGCGATCACCACGTCGGGAACTTCGCGGCCCTCCAAGTCGGCGAGCTGCCACTTGGTTTCTTCACCGATCACACTCTGAAAGTCGCGCACCATCGCCGGATAAGGGTGCGGTCCCACCACCGATCCGAGAATATAAAAGGTGCCGCGCACGTTGGTGACCCAGTCACGGATGGCTTCGTTGGTGGCGTCTTTGAGCGTCGCGCTGCCGGAAGTGACTTCCCGGACTTCTGCGCCGAGAAGCTTCATTCTGAAGACGTTCAGTGCTTGGCGGCGGATGTCCTCCGCGCCCATGTAGACCACGCATTCCAGGCCCAGCAGCGCGGCGGCGGTGGCGCTGGCCACGCCGTGCTGTCCGGCTCCAGTTTCAGCCACCACCCGCTTTTTGCCCATTCTGACGGCCAGCAGCGCCTGCCCGAGGCAGTTGTTAATTTTGTGTGCGCCGGTGTGGTTGAGGTCTTCACGCTTGAGGTAGATTTTGGCTCCGCCCGCGTGCTTGGTCAGGTTCTCAGCAAAGTACAGGCCACTGGGACGGCCCACGTAGTCGCGCAGCAGGTCTTCAAGTTGCTTGAGGAATACAGGGTCTTGCTTGGCCTCGGCGTAAGAATCTTTGAGGGTATCGAGGGCCGGAATCAGGGTTTCGGGAACGTAGCGCCCGCCGTAGATACCGAAGCGCCCGCGTTCGTTTGGCAGCGGATAAGTGGGAAGTTGCATAGCATTAGAGTAGGACTCCGGTTAAGGGTTTGAATGTGAAACTTAGACAAGTTGTCTAATAGTTATTTTGTTACAATTCTAACACAATGCGGAGGCACTGTGCCGGACTGCCTAAGCAAGTGAGCTCAAGTAAACCGGCAACAATTCCGCCGCTGTCACTTCTTCCGGCACTTCCCAGCCCAGCGAGCGGGCCAACTCGGAAAGGATTTTTTCTGGCGACGCGCCCGTTTCGCGCAGGTCCTTCAGGCTGGGCGCTCCACCGCGTTTGGCGAGGCGCTCACCTTTGTAATCGGTCATCAGCGGCACGTGAAAGTAACGTGGGGTCGCCGCGCCAAGGGCGCGTTGCAGCGCGATCTGGCGCGGGGTGCTGCTCAGCAGATCAGCGCCGCGCACGACGTCGGTGACCTGCATGGCGGCGTCGTCCACCACCACTGCCAAATGGTAGGCGAATACGCCGTCGCCGCGCCGCAACACGAAGTCGCCCACCTCGGTCAGCAGGTTTTGACACAGCGTCTGCTTGGTCCAGTGGTCAGTCAGGCAGATGACGGCGTCGGGAACGTGCCAGCGCAGGGCGGCGGTTTTGGACGGATCGGTGTGTTGATGGCGGCACGTGCCCGGGTAAACGGCTTCGGGGCCGTGCGGGGCGCTGGCGGCGGCCGTCATTTCGGCGATTTGGCGGCGGGTGCAGGTGCAGGGGTAGATTTGGAGGTGCGTTAAGGCGGCTTGGTAGTGGTCTATCCGCTCTGATTGTATATATTCAGTGTCCCAGTTTAGGCCGAGCCACGTTAAATCTCGGCGGATCAGGTCGTAGGCGTAGGGACGGACTCGGCTGACGTCCAGGTCTTCTATTCGCAGCAGGTGCTGGCCGCCGTGAGCGCGGGTGTGGAGCCAAGCCAGCAGCGCCGTGCGGGCGTTGCCGAGGTGCATGGCTCCGGTAGGACTGGGGGCGTAACGGCCTATCACCCCTACAAGTTAGCGTTCCAAAGCCGCTTCGAAGCGCTTCACTAGGCCCGGCGCGTTCAGAATGTCTTCCAAAGCGCTCATTAAAATGCGGTACGGCGCGGGTCGGGCCGCTTCGCCCATCAAGCCGAGCCGCCAGATCAGGCCGGCAGTGGGGCCGAGGCCGCCAGTGATGCTGATCTCGCGCTTGCGGAGTTCTTTTCGCACAGCCGCGTCGTCCAGACCTTCCGGAAGGCGCAGCGCCAGCACCGTCGGCAAGCGGTCTTGTTCGCGCCTGACATAAGGTGAAAAACCCAGCGGCGTGAGGGCAGTGGTAATCGCCGCCCCCATCATTCGCACGCGGGCGGCACGCTCAGGCAAGCCTTCTTCCAGTGCGGCGCGGAGCGCTTCGGCAAACGCAAAGTGCAGATTGACCGGCACAGTGTGGTGGTAGGTCTGCTCCAGCCAGTACCCACGCAGACCTTCAAAGTCGCAGTACCACAGCGGCGTGGGCTGGCGGCGGGCGGCAAAGCGGGCAAAAGCGCGTTCGCTGATGGCGACTGGCGCGAGTCCCGGCGGGGCCGACAAGCACTTTTGCGCTCCGGTGTAGACGTAATCCACGCCCCAAGCCTGCATTTCAAACGGCTCCATGCCAGCGGTGGTCACGGCGTCGACCGTCAGCAAAGCGCCGCTGCGCCGCACGATTTCGGCAATTTCCGGCACTGGATTGAGCACGCCGGTGCTGGTTTCACCGTGAACGACGGCCACCATCTGCGCGTTACCCAACTGGTCGGCCACGTCACCCGGGTTGATGGCTTCGCCCAGGGGAGCGGTGACCAGACGCACGTTCGCGCCGTAGCGGGCCGCCATTTCAGCCATTCGGCGGCCAAACGAGCCGTTGGCGCAGATTAAGACTTCATCGCCTTGTTCGACCAAGTTGGCAAATCCGGCTTCCATGCCCAGCGAACCGGTTCCGGCCAGCAGCGCCGTGAAGGCTCCGGGCGCGGTGCCGTACATCTCGCGCAAGTCGGCTTGGATAGCGCGGTTGAGCTTAAACACTTCTTCATCCATGTGACCCAGCATCGGGCGGGTCAGCGCTTTCATGGCGCGGGGATGAATCGGCGTGGGGCCGGGAGTCAGCAACGTGTGTTCGGGATAGTCGGTTTGGGGTCGGGAGGGTCGGGAGATCTCTAGCAACTTCATAGAGGCAGAATACCATAAAACAATTTTAAATTGCGTCTGCTTTGGGTATAAGAATCTCAAAAGCAATTTTATTGCTCAAATTATAAGAACGGCGCAGGCTTCGTTCAGCGCTGAATCTTTTTTACTCTTAGAGCAGCAGCGTCAGCCACCACAGACACAGGCCGCCGCGCAGCAACCAGACCAGTGTGCGAAACCAGTTGCCGACCACCAGTTGGCGGTGCAGTCGGGCGTCAAAAGCGGCAGACAAGCGGCCATGCAGCGGGGACTGAACAAGAGCGGTGGACAGCCAGATCAGCAAAGTGAGCGCGAGGCCGAGCCAGACACTCCAACTCGGCAAGGGGGGCGGCGGGTGCAGGGCCAGCCACCCCGCGCTGAGCAGTTCGGCGAGCATCAGCGGGCCGACCAGGAACGTGATTCTGTTTTGGTGTTCGCGCTCATACGCGGGCCAAGTCGTCGCGCCCACCCGTGCAAACAGCGGGTAATGCACCAGTTGAACCGTGAGAATCAGCCCGACCAGCATGAAGGTAAGGGCGGCGTGCACCAGCAGCAGCATCTACCGGCCCACCACTTCCTGCGTTTGGCGGGCGATTTCGCCTTCCTCGTCGGTGGGAATGACGAAAGCGGGCCTACTCTGCGGCGTGGTGATGCGCCGCTCTTTCCCGCTGACACGGTTGGCCGCCGCGTCCACTTCAAAGCCGAGAAAGCTCAGGCCGCTCAGCACGTCGGCGCGAAGTTGGACGTCGTTTTCGCCCGCGCCGCCTGTGAAAACCAGCGCGTCTAAGCCGTTCATGGCCGCCGCGTAAGCCCCCACCTGTTTGATGATGCGGTAAGTCATCACCGCCAGAGCGAGGCGGGCCTGCTCGGTGTCTGCGGCCCGCACGTCGCGCAGGTCGTTGGAAACGCCGGAAAGTCCCCTCAGGCCGCTCTCTTTGTTGAGCAGGGTCGAGGTTTCTTGAAGGCCATATTTTTCTGAGAGCCGCAGCACCGCGCCCGCGTCGATATCGCCGCTGCGGGTGCCCATCACCAAACCTTCCAGCGGGGTCAGGCCCATGCTGGTGTCTACGCTTTGGCCGCTTTGCACGGCGGCAGCGCTGGCTCCGTTGCCGAGGTGAAGCGTCACGAGTTTTTCCACACCGCCCAGAATTTCGCTGGCCCGCCGCGAAACATAAGCGTGCGAGGTGCCGTGAAAGCCGTAGCGCCGGATGCCGTCTTGGGTGTAGAGCCGGTACGGCAGAGCGTAAAGGTAGGCTTTCGGCGGCAAAGTAGCGTGAAAAGCCGTATCGAAAACAGCGACGTTCGGCACGCCGGGCAAGCTGGCGAGGGCCGCCTCGATGCCCTGCACGGCGGGCGGGTTGTGCAGCGGCGCGAGGCTGGAGAGCTCGGCCAGAGCGCTGAGGACCTCCGGCGTAATCAAAGTGGCTTGCCGGAAGGCTTCGCCGCCGTGGACGACCCGGTGGCCGACGGCCCGCACCGTGACGTCTTCTGGGAGTCCGGCAAGGATGCGCCTCAGGGCAACGGCGTGGTCGGGGTCTCCCCCAGGCTCGCCGATACGCTCCACTAAGCCGCTCAGGAGACGCTCGGAACCGCTGATCAGTTGGTATTTGAGGCTACTGGAGCCAGCATTGAGAACAAGGACGGCGCTGCGGGTCATGGAGAAGATTTTACACATGGGTGCGGGGTTTCACGGTGACCTTAAGTGGTGAAGAATTTGTTTTTCGCCGAAAAGCGCTACCCTACTCGGCATGGACGAATTTTATTTAGGCCACCGCATCAAAATTGAGCGCCCGCAACTGCCGCAGTTTACCAGTGGGCCGCTGAGAGGCGGCGCGGCGCAGACCTGGAAAATCAGCGTGGACGGGCGCGACGTATCCCGGCACACCGTCAAGCGGAAAATGGACAGCATGGAAGACGCTCTGGCAGCGGCGAGGAAGTACGTGGACCGGCTGGGAGAGCGGCCAGCAGCAGAGGCCTAGAGGAGAAAAGAGAGAAGAAATGCCCCCTCGCCATAAAGCGAAGGGGGCATTTTTTTGAAGACAGGTTTCAGGTTCTCTCGCTCAGCAAAACTTCCAGCCGGTCCACGTAACCGCTCAGCACCTTGAAGGTCTCCTCCACTGGGCGGGCCGTGCTCAGATCCACTCCCGCCGCGCTGAGGGCGTCGAGCGGGTCAAGCCTGCCGCCTTCCGAGAGAAATTGCAGGTATTTGGTGCGGGCCGTTTCGGGATCAGCGTCAAAACCGGCCCGGAGTTGGTGGGCGGCGCTGATGCCGGTGGCGTACTGGTAAGCGTAAAAATTGGCGTAGAGGTGGGTGGAAAATTCGCCCCAGGTGATGCCGCTGCGCTCGCGGTCGACTTGAACGCCCTCACCGTAGCCGTCTTGCAGGAGGTCGGCCATTAGGGTGTTGAGGTCGGGGGCGCTCAGACTCTCTCCCGCTTCTATGCGGCGGTGAATTTCCAGCTCGAAGCGGGCCAGCGTCGGCATAATGAAAAAGTAGCGGTGAAAGTTGGACACGGCTTCTTCAATCAGAGCCACTTCAAACGTAGGATCGGTATTGGTCGCAAACAGGTGGTGGCGCACCATCGCCTGATTGAAATTGCTGGCGACTTCGGCGGCAAACAGCGTATAGCGCGGCACGCTGCTGGCCTGCGCCTGCTGGGCGAGGTGCGAGTGCATACTGTGGCCGATCTCGTGGGCGAGGGTGCTCATGCTGCTGAGTCCGCCCTGAAAGCTCATGAAAATGTACGGCTTGACTCTGGCCCCGCCATTGCTGTACGCGCCTTGACGCTTGCCCGCGTTGTTGGCGTAATCGACCCAGCGCTCGGTGGTCAGGCCCGAGCGCATCTGCGAAACGTAGTCGTCGCCCAGCGGCTGCATCCCGGCGCAGATGGCGTCCACAGATTCCTGGTAAGACAGTGGCGGTGGGCTGACCAGGGGCGCTTTGACGTCGTATTCGCGCAGTTGATCCAGGCCCAACCAGCGTCGGCGCACCTGCCAGTAGCGGTGCCAGATGTGAATATTGGCTTTGTACGTGTCGATCAGGGTGTGAAAAACGGCCGTGGGAATGTGGTCGGACGTCAGGGCAGCTGTCAGCGCGTCGGGGTAGCGGCGGGCGCGGGCCATAAAGACGTTTTGGCGCACGTGCGTCGACAGGGCAGCTGCCATGGTGTGCTGGGCCGACAGGTGGGCGTCGGCGTAGGACTCCCAGGCCTGCTGGCGAATTTGGCGGTCTGGGTCGGCAATCAAGCGGTCGATGTTGCCCTGACCGATTTGGACGCCGCCGACTTGTCCAAAATCTAAATCCATGTTGGCCAAGGCCGGATGAATGCCGCGCTCGCTGGCAAAGGGGGCCTGCACCAAGCCCAGCAGTTCTTCGACTTCAGCGCTGCGAATGTGCGGACGGCCCCGCCAGACGCGCTCGACCATCACCGCAAAGTCCGCAAGGTCGGGACGGGTCAGCCACGGGCGCACGGCCTTTTCGTCGAGGGCCAGCAGTTCGGGGCTTTCAAAAGCGGTCGCGGCAGCAAAGACGCTGCCGAGCGAGGAAGCCCGGTCACGGCGAGCGGCGGCTTCGGTGTCTTTTCCGTCCACGCTGGCGGCCATGCCGGCATACGACATCAAGCGGGTCAGGCGCATCCTGACCGCTTCACAGGCGCTCAGGTACCCGGCGAGCGCTTCGGGCGATTGGCCCAGCGTTCCCGCGTAGCGGCCCAGAGACGCCGCGTCTTGGGCCAGCGCCGCCGCTTCGGTGTCCCAGTCTTGGGGCGTGGCGTAGAGGGCTTCGATGTCCCAGGTTTGCTCGCGGGGCACGTCTTTACGGGCGGGCGGGGTGGCAGTCATGCCAGCAGTCTAGAAGCTGGTGGATGAAGGCAGCGTTGGTAAATTGCTCATCCTTTACTTCATTACAGCCCAAATGGACTCGGCCCGTACATGGCTGAGTCCGTAAGATTAAAGCTGAGTTTAGTTGGCGGCTGCCGGTTTGGTTTTGATTAAACTGACGACCACGCCGCCGAGGAGCAGCGCCAAAGTGACGCTCAGACTGATGGCCGGATCCAGCTTGCCCCAGAGTTGAGAATAAAAGATCTTGAGGCCAATGAAGACCAACACCAGCGAGAGGGCGGGCTTGAGGTAAGCGAAGCGGTGAACCATCGCGGCCAGCGCGAAATACAGCGCCCGCAGGCCCAGAATGGCGAAAATGTTAGAGGTATAAACGATGAACGGGTCTTGGGTGATGGCAAAGATGGCCGGAATAGAATCTACTGCGAACACCACATCAATGAGTTCCACCATAATCAAAGCCAAAAATAGCGGTGTGACGAAGGTTTTCAGCTTGCCATCAACAGTCCTTTTGATGATGAAGCGCTCGCCGTGTAGTTCCTCAGTGATCGGCAAGCGCTTTTTGAGCCAGATCAGCAGCTTGTTATTAGAAAAGTCGTGGTCGTCGCCACCGTCTTTGAGCATTTTGATGCCGGTAAACAGCAAGAACGCGCCAAAAATCCACAAGACCCAATCAAATTGCGTGACCAAAGCGGTGCCGAGGCCAATCATGATGGCCCTGAGGACAATCACGCCCAGAATGCCCCACAACAGTACGCGGCGCTGCAACGTGATAGGAATAGCGAAGAAAGCAAAGATCAAGCTGATGACAAAGACATTATCTAAGGCGAGGGCTTTTTCTAGGGCGAAGCCGGTATAAAAAGCCATGCCGGATTCGCGGCCTAAAGAAAGCCAAAGCCATGCGCCGTAAATGAGAGCAATTGCGATGTAAAAAGCCGAGAGCTTAAGGCTTTGCGCAATCCCCATACTTCCGTCGTCGTCTGGGGCGAGTTTGTTTTTGCGGCGCTTTTCTAAGACGCCTAAATCAAAGGCCAGCAGCGTGATGACCACACCCAGGAACATGATCCACATCCAAGCGGGTTTGCCGAGCCACTCTAGCGTTGTCAAAAAGTCCATTGCCGTTTCCCTTTGCACGGCGCTAACAGCACAGAAATATTCGACACGTCAGCGCGTGCCGAATCTCGCCTATTGTGGATGTGCCGGGGCTATACGCCCGTACTGACGACATCATCCCCTACCTCGGTAGGTGGCTACTCCCTCGTTGAAATAAGTTTAAAACACAGTGGCCATTGGCGCATAAAGCTGGCCTTCATGTTCCGCTGGCACGGTTTGGACGTACCGCTTTGGCTAAAATCAGACTATGCATTTTGATGATTTGCCGGTGTTGCCGACCACGCCCGGCGTGTACATTTTTCGCGGCAAAACCGGCACGCCGATTTATATCGGTAAGGCCAACAACCTGAGAAGCCGGGTGGGTCAGCACTTCAAAGCGGGCGGCAAATCGGGGAGATTCACCCGTGAGGCGCTGGAACTCGAATTTATTTCGGCCAAAAACGAAGTGGAAGCGCTGGTATTGGAAGCCAACCTGATCAAGCAGCATCGCCCTTATTACAATGTGCTGCTGAAAGACGACAAGCATTACCCGTTTTTGAAGCTGACCCACGAGAAGTTTCCGATGCTGGTCATCACCCGCCGGGTCATTAAAGACGGAGCGAGTTATTACGGGCCGTATCCAGATGCTTCGGCGGTTCGGCGGGTCAAACACTTGATCGACACCATGTTTCCGCTGCGTAAGAATTCAGGCTTGCCGATGCAAAAAAAGCCGCGCCCGTGCCTGAATTACCACATGGGCAGGTGTCTGGGGCCGTGCGTGGACAGAGCAGATCCGGCGGAGTATGCGCGGGTGGTCGACGACGTCAAAGCGCTTCTCGAAGGGCGGGCGGCGGGCGTGGTGGCTCAGCTCAAAGTGGACATGAAAGAAGCTGCCCAGGGGCAAGATTTCGAGCAGGCCGGGCGGCTGCGTGACCGCTTACAAGCAGTCGAGAAACTCTTCGGCACCGAGCAGGCCGCCTTGCAGACCAGCAGCGAGGATTTGGACTTTTTGGGCTACGCGCAGGCCGGCGAGTTTGCCATGGTGCAGCTGTTCCGGATGCGCGGCGGGCGGGTGGTCGGGCGCGACAAGCGCTTTTTGACGGGGGCCGACGAAAGTGAAGGCGGCGAAATTCTGGGGGCCTTCGTGCAGGATTACTACGCGCAGGCCACCCACGTGCCGCCGCTGATTTTGCTGCCCGCCGAATACGCCGACGCGCCGCTGTGGACGCAGGTGCTGAGCGAGCGCTCGGGGCGCAAAGTCGAAATGCGGCTGCCCAAACGCGGCGATAAAACGGAGCTGACCGAGATGGCCCAGCGCAACGCCCAGACCGGCTTGGAATCCGAGCTGGCCTTACTGGAGCGCCGGGGCGATCATCCGGGCTTGGACGCGCTGCGCGAGGTGTTGGCCTTACCGGAGCGGCCCTGGCGAATCGAGGGCTACGACAATTCCAATTTGTTCGGCACCAATATCGTCTCAGGAATGGTGGTGTTTGAAGGCGGGCGGGCACGCAAGAGCGAGCACCGCCGCTTCAAAGTCAAAGGATTGGATCATCCCGACGATTACCTGGCGATGCGCCAGACGATTGTCCGCAGGTTTTCCGGCAGCTTGTCGGATAAATTGCCGCTGCCAGATTTGATCTTGATCGACGGCGGGCGCGGGCAAGTCAACGCGGCGCTGGACGCCATGAAGGAAGTCGGGGTCAATGTGCCGCTGGTGGGGCTGGCCAAGCGCGAGGAAACCCTGATTTTGCCCGGACGCTACGGCGCACAGTTTTGGCTGACCGGCGGCAGCGAGGTGGGCGTAAGCCGCGAGCTGCTGCTGCCCAAGACCCATCCGGCGCTGCGGGTCCTGATCGGCGTGCGCGACGAAGTTCACCACTACGCTGTCACCTATCACCGCAAGCTTCGCGGCCAGGACATGCTCAAAAGCGTCTTCGACGATCTGCCGGGCATCGGTGAGAAGCGCCAGTTTGCGCTGATGGAGCATTTTTCCAGCTTGGAAGACTTGGGAGCGGCCAGCCTGGACGATATTGCCCGCATTCCGGGCATGAACGCCCGGGCCGCGCAGAGTGTCAAAGCGTTTTTGGCGGCGCGGGAAGCGGGCGGCAGGCCGATCTGAGCAGGCCGGGCTGGAGCGCGGGTGAAGACAGGAGCGGTCACGACACTTGCGTGGAAGTGGACGGCGGTTCGGTTAAGGGCAAGTCTTCGGCAATGTCGGTAAGGTCCATCGCCCGCAGTTCGGGGGCCAGATAAGCGGTGACGCCCACCACGATCAACGTCACGATGCCGCCGAGCCAAACACTGCGGGCGGTGCCGAGCAGCTTGGCCGCCACGCCGCTTTCAAAAGCGCCCAGTTCGTTGCTCGCACCGATAAACATCCCACTGACGGCATTCACCCGTCCGCGCATGTGATCGGGCGCTTTGAGTTGCAAAGTGGCGCTGCGAATCACCATGCTGATCCCGTCAAAAATGCCGGTGGCGATGAGTGCGGCCACGCTCAGGTAAAAGTTGCGCGAGAAGCCGAACACCATGATGCTGAGGCCAAAGCCGGCGATGGCGCTCAGCAGGATGCGGCCTGCGCCTTTGCCCGGCGGGTGCTTGGTGGCGTAGAGCATCACCGCCAGTGCGCCCACGCTGGGAGCCGACACCAGCACGCCGAGACCGGTGGGGCCGACCTTGAGAATGTCGGAGGCGAAAATGGGCAGCAGCGCCACCGCGCCGCCGAACAGCACGCTGAACAAATCGAGCGCCATGCTGCCGACCAAGACTTGCCGCTGCACCACGAAAGCCAGTCCTTCTTTGATGCTCTGAACAAACGGCTCACCCACTTTGAAGCGGGGAACGGGCTTGGACTTGACGAAAGCGACGCAGCCCAGCGAGACGAGCAGCAGCACGAAGGCGAAGGTGTAGGAGCCGCCCGCGCCGATGCTGGCGTAGAGGACGCCGCCGAGTGCCGGGCCAGCGATGGAAGCCGCTTGACCCGCGCTGGAGCGCCACGCCGAGGCCCGCAGCAACAGTTCACGCGGCACCACCTGAGCCTGAAAAGCGGGCAGCGCCGGATCCGAGAAGCCGCGTGCGAGGCCGAGGACAAAAATCAGGCTCAGCAGCGGCCAAATGCCGGAAGTGGGAGCGTGCGGAGCGTAAAGCGCAAAGCACAGGGCGCAAATGACTTCCACGCTGATGGTGAAGAGGAGAATGCGGCGGCGGTCATTTCTGTCGGCGACCACGCCACCGAACAGAGCGAGGCTGAGCGCTGGGATAGCTTCCACCAATCCCAACAGGCCCAGCGTCAGCGGGTTTTTGGTGATCTGGTAAAGCTGATAGGCCAGCGTCAGGGCCACCGCGCGGCTGGCCAAAGTGCTGGTGACGGCGGCCAGCAGCATCGCGCGGAATTCGGGTAAGTCGAGGACGTTTTGGCTGGAAGGCGAGCTCACGGCGTTAGTTTAGACGTGCGCGGGCGCTCCTGGGCGCAGGACAGCAGCGCTTGTAAGTCAGCTTCCACTTGCGCCCGGGTTTGAATTTCCGCGCCGAGCTGGGTTCTGGCCCACGTCAACTGACGCTTGGCATATTGGCGGCTCTGGAGACTGATTTGAGCGGCGGCTTGGAGCTGGGTCAGTTCTCCGCGTGCAAGGGCCAGCGCAGCCGTGTAGCCGAGGGCTTGCCAAACGGTGGCGGAAGATTCAGGCGAAATTTGGCTGACCAGCCACGCCGCTTCCTCCGGCCAGCCTGCGGCCAGCATGGCGTCTACGCGGGTTTTGATGCGCTGTTCTAAGTCGGGCTGTGTAAAGGCAAAGACTCGGTAAGTGTGGGCGGGCTGGGTGGTGCCGAATTCAACCGGAAATTTTCCAGTGCGCCGCTGAATTTCTAGGGCGCGGACGACTCGGCGCGGATTGCGCTCCATCCTGGCGGCCTCGGTGGGGTTGAGGGCGGCGATTTCGGCCAGCAGAGCGTCTAGGCCGCGCTCACTGAGTTCAGCTTCGATTTGGGCGCGGGCGGCGGGGTCGCTGGGTGGGGTCAGCGGCAGACCGCGCATGAGCGCTTTGAGGTAAAAGCCAGTTCCGCCGACGATCAGCGGGATGTTTTGGCGGCTGAGGACATCGGTGATGGCCGCTTCGGCCCGGCTCAGCCACTGGGCCACGTCAAAAGAGTCTTGGACGTTCGTGACATCGATCAGGTGATGCGGGACTTGTTGTTGCTCGGCGGCGCTGGGTTTGGCCGTGCCGATGTCCAGTCCCCGGTACACGGTGAAGGCGTCAGCAGCCACGATTTCGAGCGGGAAGGCCTGGGCCAGTTTAAGGGCGAGGGCCGTTTTTCCGGCGGCAGTGGGGGCAGTAAGGATGGGGAGCAGCAAAGTGAGGGCAGTTTAGCTTACTTACAGCCAGCGCCTCTCTCAGGTAAAAAAGCGCTTCAAAACCATTGGAGGAGTGCGACGGTGGCCAATCTGCCCTTGCGTAGTGATAAAGCCAGTTATATATATTCCTTGACTCTCCCCTTTTGCCCTTAGACTGCGCTAGTATTCCTGCTTGACCCGTGGCTCTGGAATCCATCCAGCTCGCCCAGGAGGACGCATGAAAGCACACTTGATTACTTACGGCTGCCAGATGAACGAATACGACTCGCATTTGGTTCAGTCTCAACTCGTCTCGCTCGGCGCGGATATGGTGGATTCTATCGACGCCGCCGACTTTGTGCTGATCAACACCTGCGCGGTGCGCGGCAAGCCGGTGGACAAAGTTCGCAGCGTGCTGGGCCAGCTCCGCAAGGAAAAAGCCCTGCGTCCACTGGTGATCGGGATGATGGGCTGCCTCGCCCAACTCGAAGAAGGCCAGCAGATTGCCCGCAAGTTTGAAGTCGACGTGCTGCTGGGGCCGGGCAGCCTGCTCGATATCGGCAAGGCGCTGGAAAGCAACCAGCGCTTCTGGGGCCTGAACTTCAAAGACGAACTCCACGACCACATTCCACCGCCACCGACCGGAAAACTGCAAGCCCACCTGACCATCATGCGCGGCTGCGACCACCACTGCACCTACTGCATCGTGCCGACCACGCGGGGGCCGCAGGTCAGCCGCCACCCTGACCTGATTTTGCGCGAACTCGACAGTTTGCTCGGCGCAGGCGTCAAGGAAGTCACTTTGTTGGGCCAGAATGTCAACGCGTACGGCTTTGACGCGGGCGCAAAACTGGCGGGCTATCCCAGCTTCGCCGAACTGCTCAGGATGGTGGGCGCGAGCGGCATTCAGCGCATCAAATTCACCACCAGCCACCCGATGAATTTTACCGAAGACGTGGCGGCAGCGATGGGCGAGACGCCAGCGGTCTGCGAGTTCGTGCATTTGCCGGTGCAGAGCGGCTCAGACAGAGTGCTGCGCCGGATGGCCCGCGAGTACAACCGCGAGAAGTACCTGACGCACATTGCCCAGATCAGAAAGCACATGCCGGAAGCGGTACTGGCCACCGACATTATCGTGGGCTTTCCCGGCGAAACTGAGGAAGATTTTCAGGAGACGCTGAGCTTGTATGACGAAGTGGGCTACGACTCGGCTTACATGTTCATCTACTCGCCGAGGCCCGGCACGCCGAGTTACCAGCACTTTCAGGACTTGCCGCGCGAAGTCAAAACCGAGCGGCTACAGCGCCTCATTGCCGTGCAAAAAGACTGGAGCGCCAAGAAAAACGCCCGTTTTCAGGGCAGTATTCAGGAAGTCTTGCTGCGTGGCGACGCTTACTCGGAAGGCCACTTGGAAGGCCACACGCGGGGCAACCACCCGATCGTGGTTCCCAAAGCGCTGGGCGCGGTTGGTGCAGGGCTGTATCAAGCGCGGGTGACGGCCACCACGCCGCATATGCTCTACGGCGAACTCGTCGGCGTAGACGGTCAGACGCTGCCGATGGTGCCCAACTTCTTGCCGGAAGCGGCGGCGCTCTCTAGCCCGCTGACGATGCTGTGAAGCGCCTCACCGCCCTGATTTCCGGAACTGTGCAGGGGGTGGGCTACCGCTTGTACGTGCAGCGCTACGCCCGCGACCTCGGCTTGTCGGGCTACGCCGAGAACACCGACGATGAGCGGGTCGAAGTCGTCGCTGAGGGCCACCAAGAAGACTTGGAACGGCTGCTGCACCAGCTTAAACGCGGTCCCAAGCACGCGGTGGTGGAAAGTGTGGACGCCCAGTGGGCCGAGAGCAGCGGCCTGAGCGGGTTTCATATTTACTGAGCGTTGGCTTGACCCTCCGCTGCCCAGCCGCTAGACTACCCGAGTTCTCCAAGCGTGAGAACACTCTTATCCAGAGCGCCTGAGAGATTTGGCTCAGTGACGGCGCAGCAACCGGCCCTCATCGCGGCAACGGTGCTTCATCCAAGGCCCAGCGCAAGCGTTAACGATGACCGCGCAGGGACGACGATAAGGGCAGGGTTTTTTTTCTATTGACTCCCTCCCGATGTAGGCTGGGGGGCTTTTTTATATTGGCTCCCAGCAGTTCTCTCAGCCCACCGGAGGGCCACTTTATGACGTATAAGCACTTTGAAACCCTGCAAGTTCACGCCGGACAAAGACCCGATCCTGCCACTGGCGCTCAGGCCGTACCGATCTACAACACCAATTCGTATGTCTTCGAGTCTACGGATCACGCCGCCAAGTTGTTCGGCTTGCAGGCCTTCGGCAATATCTACTCGCGGATCATGAATCCCACTACCGACGTCTTGGAGCAGCGCGTGGCGGCCTTAGAGGGCGGCGTGGCGGCGCTGGCCGTCTCCAGCGGACACGCCGCGCAGTTTCTGGCGATCACCACGCTGGCACAAAATGGGGACAACATCGTCAGCACGCCCAATTTGTACGGCGGGACGGTCAATCAATTCAAAGTCACTTTGGCAAGACTGGGCATCGAGGTGCGCTTCACTTCCGGCGAGGAAAGAGCCGAAGAGTTTGCCGCGCTGATCGACGACAAGACCCGCGCCGTGTATCTGGAAACGATTGGCAACCCGGCGCTCAATATCCCTGATTTTGAAAGCATCAGCGCTGCCGCGCATGCCAAAGGCGTGGCCGTCATCGTGGACAACACGTTTGGCGCGGGCGGGTACTTTTGCCAGCCGCTCAAGCACGGCGCAGATTTGTTGGTCGAAAGCGCTTCCAAGTGGATCGGCGGGCACGGCAACGGCATCGGCGGAATCATCGTGGACGGCGGCACCTTCAACTGGGGCAACGGGCGTTATCCGCTGATGACCGAAGCGAGTCCCAGTTACCACGGGCTGAATTTCTGGGAGGCCTTTGGCGAGGGCAACGCGCTGGGCTTGCCGAATATGGCGTTTATTTTGCGTGCCCGCACCGAGGGCCTGCGCGACTTGGGCCCGACCCTGGCTCCGCAGCAAGCTTGGAATTTTATACAGGGCCTAGAAACCCTTTCTTTGCGCGGCGAGCGGCACGCCCAGAACACGCTGGCACTCGCCAAGTGGCTCTTGGAGCAGCCGGAAGTCAGCAAAGTCACTTATCCGGGTTTGGAGGCGCATCCACACTTTGAGCGTGCCCAGAAGTATTTGCCGCGCGGTGCAGGCGGGGTGCTGACCTTTGAACTTTCCGGCGGCAGGGCAGCGGGCGAAGCGTTTATTGAACGGGTTAAGCTGGCCCAGCACGTCGCCAACGTGGGCGACACCAAAACGCTGGTGATTCACCCGGCCAGCACCACCCACTCGCAGCTGGATGGAGCCGCGCAGGCCGCAGGCGGCGTCACGCCGGGCTTGGTGCGGGTGTCGGTGGGCATCGAGCACATTGACGACATCAAAGAAGACTTCGCGCAGGCGTTCGTGGGTGTGTTGGAGTCGGTATGACGGCGGTGCAAAGAGAGCCGAGATTTGTTCAGCCGCCCAGCGAAACGCCGGAGCGATGTTCGGTCGTCTTGTTCTGTGACGCTCCGCTGCTGCTCGACAGTGGACAGGTCGTCAGCGACGTGCGGGTGGCTTACCACGCGTATGGGCGGCCCAGTACGGACGCGGTGCTGGTGCTCCACGCCCTGACCGGCGACAGCGCCGTGCATCAGTGGTGGCCTGCCGTGTTCGGGCGCGGCAAAGCGCTTGATCCTGACCGGCAATTCATCATTTGCAGCAATGTGTTGGGCGGCTGCGCGGGCAGCAGCGAACCTGCGGAGCTGGGGCTGGGCGAGCTGACTTTGCGGGATATGGTGCGGGTTCAGCGCGAACTGCTGCGCTTTTTGGGCGTGGAGAAAGTCAGCGTGGTGGGCGGCAGCATGGGCGGCATGCTGGCTTATGCTTGGCTGCACAGTTTTCCTGATCTGATCACCAAAGCGGTGATGATCGGCGCTCCCGCACGGCACTCGCCCTGGGCCACCGGACTGAATACCGCTGCCCGTAGCGCCATTTTGGCGGCTCCCGGCGGCGAGGGCTTAAAAGTCGCTCGTCAGATCGCCATGCTGAGTTACCGCTCACCGCAGAGTTTTGCGCAGACCCAAGCGGGGCCGAGTTCGCGTCAAGCTGGCAGGGCGGCTATTTCCACTTACCTCGAATATCAGGGGCAAAAGCTGGCTGAGCGCTTTTGCGAGCGCAGTTATTTGGCCCTGACTCACGCAATCGACACCTTTGAGCTCAGCGACGCCGATTTGAAGTTGATCGGAACGCCCGCTTTGGTGGTGGGTATTTCCAGCGATCAGTTGTATCCAGCTTCAGAAGTGCGGGCACAGGCGATGAACTTGCAAAATGTGCAGTATTGGCAGCTCGAAAGTCCGCACGGCCACGACGCTTTTTTGATGGACGGCGCAGAGATGAACGAAGTCGTCAAGAATTTTTTGATGAGCTAAGTCTACCCGCGCAGCAACTGACTGAATTCTGTGCCCTCTGAGAGCAGCGGCGGCAAGTCAGCCAAACTTCGCAACCCAAATTCCAGCAAAAAGCGCTCCGTGGTGCCGTAGAGCAGCGGCTGGCCGAGCGCTTCAGAGCGGCCCACCACTTTGATGAGTTCGCGCTCCTGCAAAGTGACGACCGTACCGGCGCTGCCGCCGCGCATCGCTTCGATTTCGGCCCGCATCACCGGCTGACGGTAAGCGATGATGGCCAAAACTTCGAGCGCCGCGCCTGACAGACTCGGCAGCGGCGGCGGGGCGAGCAGGGGCGCAAGTTGCTGGGCCAGTGCGGGCGGCACCACCAAGCGGTAGCCGCCCGCCACGGCTTCGACTTGAAAGCCCAAGTCCGCTTGCTGAACTTCGCCAATGAAGCTTTGCAGCGCCGCAGCGACCTGAGCCTCCGGGAGTTCAAACAGCTTGGCGAGTTCGGCAGCCCTGACCGGACGGCCAGCCGCCAGCAGCGCCGCGCCGATCAAAGCTCTCACCGCTTTGCCAAGAACTGAGCGGTGAAAGTATGAATGACGCTGGCCGGAACAGCTCCTTCACGCAGAATTTGTCCGGTTTGACAGTCCACGACGGTGCTGGGCAGTCCGCCAGGCTCAGTTTCGCCGCTCAGTAGCACGCTGGCCAACCCATAACGCTGCGCCTCAGCCCATGTCAGAGCGCTCGGCTGACCCGCTGGATTGAAGCTGGTGGTCGCCAGCGGGCCTTCCCAACGCTGGAGGAGTTCTTGCGTCAGGGCGTAGCGCGGCACGCGCAGACCCACTTTGCCTTCAAAACTCAACCAAGGCGGGCAAGCGGAGGAGGCTTGGGCCACCAAGGTAAGCGGACCGGGCAGCAGCGTAAGGAGCGCTTCAAAGAGAGGCTGCCCTGACTCAGCGAGGTGGCGGGCCTGCTCAGTATCGGCGCAGCAGACTTGCAAAGCCTTGCCTTCGGGGCGGCCTTTGAGACGCGACAAAGCTTGGACGGCGCTGGGAGAACGGGCATCTGCGCCCATTCCCCAAACGGTTTCGGTGGGAAAGCCGATGACTTGGCCGCTTGCCAAGGCTGCTAAAGCTTGCGGCCACGGCTGTATTAAGTCGGATTTGGGGGAAGGGTTGGGCGGCATGAATAAAGTTCTCCAGTTTGAGTCGGGCCTTGCGGGCGGCTGTAAGTCCAGCGCAAGACTTCACCGACTATACTCACTGCATGCCGGTCTTTGAATACCGCGTGCGTGATCGCAGCGGCAAGATTCTCAAATCCCAAACTGAAGCGGACACCATTGCTCAGGTGCGCGACTCGTTGCGTGCCAAGGGTCTCCTGATCGTCGACATCAAAGCCCCCAAAGGCGGGATGCAGACCGATCTCAACGACCTTAAGATCCCCTTTCTGAGTGACCGCCCACCAGGCCTCAAGCCGATTGCGATTTTCTCCAAGCAGCTCGCCACCCTGATTAATGCCGGGGTGCCGCTGGTGCAATCGCTCACTATTTTGCAGCGTCAAATCGAACATAAGGGGCTGCAAAACGTCGTTCGCAAGGTTCGCAATGATGTCGAAGCGGGGACGCCGCTGTCTGAAGCGATTGCTAAGTTTCCCAAGGTCTTCAATCGCCTCTATATCAATTTGGTGCGCGCAGGCGAAACCAGCGGCACGCTCGACAGCGTGTTAGAGCGAATCGCTGAATTCCAAGAGAAAGATTTGGCAACTCGCGGGAAGATCAAGAGTGCCATGACCTATCCAGTGATTGTTTTAGTCTTTGCGCTCTTAATTACTTATTTTCTGCTCACTACCATTGTTCCGCAGTTCGGGGGAATGTTGACACAGCTTGGTGCAGAATTGCCTCTACTCACTCGGGTCTTGATGGCGATGTCTGACTTCTTGAAGACGAAAACCATTGTGATCGTTCTGATTGTTGCGGCCCTCGTTTTTGCCTACCGCTATTATTACGCGACTAAAAAAGGTCGGCGTGTCGTTGATGATTTCAAATTAAAAATTCCTGTTTTCGGTACCTTGATCCAGCGGAGCGCCATCGCCAGCTTCGCCCGCACCTTTGGCCTACTGATCAACAGCGGCGTCAATATCATTGAAAGTTTGGAAATCACTAAAGGTACGGCTAATAACGCCATCGTGGAAGACACCATCGAAAATGCCAAAAACGTGGTGATGGTCGGCGAACAGATGAGTGGCAGCCTCGCGGCCAGTCCAGTGTTTCCGCCGATGGTGGTCAGCATGGTGGCGATTGGCGAAGAAACCGGTGCCCTCGATACTATGCTTGCTAAAGTCGCCGACTTTTATGACCGCGAAGTAGAAGAGGCCATTGAAGGCCTTACTGCCGCTATCGAGCCGATTATGATTGTGTTTCTCGGGGCCATCGTCGGATTAATCGTGGCCGGGATGTTCCTGCCAATGTTCAGTATTATCAGCGCACTGAGTAAGTAAGGGGGGAATCATAAACGTTGGGCGAATCTCTAAAACAGATTCGCCCAACGTTTATACCTTCAGCGCCGTTTGCTTACTGATTTCTCCCAGTGGCCCTACCTTCTTGGGTTCGCGGAAGGTGATGTTTTCCCACTCGCCTTGTTCAGTGACTTGCAGTGCGGGATTGAGAACTCGGAAGTACTCCACCACAGCCTGCACTAGGTCGTCGGGCGTGCTGGCGGCGCTGCTGATGCCCACCGAACGCACGCCGCTCAGCTCCAGCGCCCGCACATCGTCAGCCGTCTCCAAGCGGTACGTGCGCGGGCACAGCTCCGCCGCCAACTCCAAGAGGCGCATTCCGTTGCTGCTGTGGGTACTGGTCAATACCAAAAAGGCGTCTACTTTCGGGGCAATCCGCTTGATCTCGTCTTGGCGGTTTTTGGTGGCGTAACACAAATCCTCGCTGGGCGGAATGAGGAGGGCTGGAAAACGCGCCTTGAGAATGTCCACCGTGCGGCGGGTATCGTCTACGCTGAGGGTCGTTTGGGTCAGCACCACCAGCTTTTCAGGGTCGGGTACCTCAACGGTGTGAGGATCGCTGAGGCCCTCGCCGGTCTTGCCCAAAACGCCGACGATGATGGTTTGCTGCGGCGCTTCGCCCAGCGTGCCGATGACTTCTTGGTGGCGGGCGCTGTCGCCGATCAGCAAAATGGTGTAGCCTTCGCGGGCATATTTTTTGGCTTCGGTATGCACCTTGGTGACCAGCGGACAGGTGGCATCAATAGTCGAGAGGCCCAATTCACGGGCACGCTGCCGGACTTGCGGCGAAACGCCGTGCGCCGAAAACACCAACGTTTCGCTGCCTGCTGGCAACATCTCTAAGCTGTCCAGCTCTTCTACAAAGTGAACGCCGTGGCCCTCTTCGAGCCGCGAGACGACGGTGTGGTTATGGACGATGCTGTGATAGACCGTCAGCGGCTTGGTTTCGGTTCGGGCGGCCTTTTCGACGGCTCCGATGGCCATCACCACGCCCGCGCAAAAGCCTCTAGGTTTGGCAAGAATAAGCTGTTCAACGCAGGATTGAGGCATCAGGCGCTTAGTTTAACGTCTGTGTCTGACGGGGAGGGTAGCGCGTCTTCCTTAAGTCAACTCCGACGCCGCCTCGGTTTGTCGCTTTTCTCGCTCCTCCCCTCTTCTTTACGGCGTGCCTCGATGACCAAGCTGGCGTCCACACTCCCGAAATCGGTGGGCTGCACCAAACGCAGGAGGCGGTGCGGCGCGGTCAACTCGCTCGCCACATACGCACCGCCAGGGCGCAGATAATAGGTGCGGGCAGCCTGACCCGCCACCTCCGTTACCGGCAGCGGCTGGATATGCACCGCGCCGCCGGTCAGGGCCGCCCGCCAAAGGTGCTCGGGCGCGTCAGGACTCCGCAGAGCCATCACCAGACTGACCGGATCGTAATGAGCGGTGAGCAGCGGCGCGGTGGCTTCCTCGCGGTTTTGGCGCAGGGTAATCAACGCCGCCTCCACGTCGAAGAACGTCTCGAAATGCGGTTTATTGCGCCCGTCGCTCTCGCTGTAGCTTAAACTGGAAAAGTCCGGCCAGTAGCGCGACACCTGCACCTTTCGGATGACCGGTAACACCCCGCCGAAATCGGTTTGCACCCGCGTTTGGTAGCCCACGCCCTGAGCGCCGAACTTCTCCGGCTGGGTTTGCCAGATTTGCTCCCCGGCAAAGCGCCCGCCCAAGGTGAGTGTCAGGCGCAGCGACTCGCTGCCCAACCAGCGGGGACGCTCAGCAGGGGGCGCGGCCTGAATCACTGAATCAGATTCCAGAAGCTCTCGCCGGGGCCGTTCCACTTGACGTTCAGGGCCTCGGCCACCGTCGCGCCGATGTCGGCAAAGGTTTGGCGGTCGCCCAGATGCACCCCAGCACCTTTGCCGGCTGGTCGGTAGGCCAGCAGCAAGCCGTGTTCGCGGGTGTGGTCGGTGCCGGGCCAAGTCGGGTCGTTGCCGTGATCGGAAATCAGCAGCAAGCAGCCATCGGCGGGCACTTCGGCCAAGAGTTGCGGCAGGGCGTCGTCAAAGGCCCGCAGCGCCTGTGCGTAGCCGTGCGGGTCACGGCGGTGGCCATATTTGCTGTCGAAGTCCACCAAGTTGGTGAAGACCAAACCGTTAAAATCTTGGTGCATCCGGGCCACCGTTTTGCGAATGCCGTCGGCGTTGTCGTCGGTGTGGTGCTCTTCGGTAAAGCCCTGATGGTCGTAGATGTCGGGAATTTTACCGATGCCGATTACGTCTTTGCCGGCGTCCTTGAGGGCGTCCAGCACTGTGCGGGGCGGAGTCAGCGAGAAGTCGCGGCGCAGTTCACCGGCCCGCTCGAAGGGATATTCGCCCCGGAAGGGACGGGCGATCACGCGGGCCACTGCGTATTCGCCCTGCAAAATCTCGCGGGCGGCCTGACACCAGGCATAAAGGGTTTCAATCGGCACTTTGTCGAGGTGGGCGGCGATTTGAAACACGCTGTCACCAGAGGTGTAAACAATCGGGTCGCCGGTTTTGAGGTGCTCGGGGCCGTAATCTTTGATGACCTCGGTGCCGCTGTAAGGCTTGTTGCACAGGTAGCCGGTGCCGGTGGCCGCCGTGAACTGATTCATCACAGCGCTGGGAAAGCCGTTTGGAAAGATTTGGAAAGCGTGTTCGAGCTGCACGCCCATAAATTCCCAGTGACCGGTGGAGGTGTCTTTGCCGGGACTGACTTCCCTAAGCCGGCCAAAGCTGCCGCTGGCCTGCGTTGGAGCAGGGGTGGCGAGTTCAAGGGTGGGAACTTGGCCCAAACCCAGCGCGGCGAGGTTGGGCAGCTCTACGCCGCTGGCCTTGAGGGTGTGGTTGAGGGTGTGCGATCCCACGTCGCCAAACGCCTGCGCGTCGGGCAGCTCGCCCGCGCCTACCGAGTCCAGCACGATGATGGTAAATTTCATGCAGACAGTTTAGAGCATTGTCCGGGGCGCAAAAGGCCACGACGCTTGGTGAACGCGCTCACCGCCCTCAATTTTGGCCGTGCTAGGCTGTGCCGCGTGACCGCTGCCGCTCCCCAAGTTGACCTTCACTTTCCCGCCAATGGACAAACCGATTTCGAGGCGAGAGGCCTCAGCAAAACCTACGGCCGCCGCCAGGTCGTGCGCGGCGTGGATTTGCGCGTCACGCGCGGCGAAATCGTGGCGCTGTTCGGCCCCAACGGCGCGGGCAAAACCACCACTTTTTACATGATGGTCGGCTTCGTGCGCCCCGGCGGAGGCCGCATCACCTTGTCGGGTCAAGACGTTACGCGGCTGCCGATGCACCAACGCGCCCGGCGCGGGATCGGCTACTTGCCGCAGGAACCCAGCGCTTTTCGCAAGATGAGCGCCCGCGATAATTTGCTGGCGATTTTGGAATATCAAAACCTCAGCAAAGCGGAGCAAGAAAAGCGGGCCGACAGCTTGCTGGAAGAGTTTGGCCTGACCCACTTGGCGGCTTCGCAGGCCTATCAGTTGTCGGGCGGGGAGCGCCGGCGCTTGGAGCTGGCCCGAGCCCTGACCACCGATCCTGATTTTTTACTGCTGGACGAGCCGTTTACTGGCGTCGATCCCAAAAGCATCCGTGAAATTCAGCGCTTGATCCGTGAGTTGCGTGACCGGCGCGGCATCGGGGTGTTTATCACCGACCACAACGTCCGCGAAACCATTGCGCTGTGTGACCGGGTGTATTTGATGTATGACGGCGAAGTTAAATTTGAAGGCACGCCCGCCGCCTTTGCCCAAGATATCGACGCCCGTAACCACTACCTCGGCGACGACTTCGAGCTGTAAGGACTAAGGCAAAGGCGTGCTACTCGGCTTTCTGATTTTTGTGGTGCTGCTGTCGGGCTTGGTGGCCTACAGCGCCGATACCATTGCCCGCAAAGCCGGGCGCAAACACCTGCGCCTCTTCGGACTGCGGCCCAAGACCACCGCGCTGATCGTGGCAGTGGCCTCGGGCATGGGCATTAGCTTGGCCTCGGTGCTGGCGTTTGGGCTGATTAACCGCAGCGCGATCAACAACATCGTTCAGGCCGACAAACTGCGGGTGGAACTCAAGCAGCTCAAAAAAGACGTGAGCGCCACCACCGCCGACCTCACGGTGGCCGAGCAGGAGCGCGACGCCGCCAATGCCCGCGTGCGCCAGTCCAAAGGGGAAACCGCCGCGGCGCTGGCCGACCTTACGGGCGCTGAAGACAAGCTCAAAACGACCCAAGCCGCCCGCAGCAAGCTGCAAAGCGAAGTCAGCGGCTTGCAGGGCCGAGTGACCGAACTGGCAAACCTCAAACGTGACCTCGAAGCGCAGGCCGCCAAAAACCGTCAGGCGCTGAGCAACTCGCAGCGAGCCCTCGAAGACAGCCGCCAGCGCGAACTGGCTCAAGCGGCACGGGCGAATTTGCTCGGTACACAGATCGTCGACCTCGACAGGCGCAGCGCTTCAGCTCAGCAAGACGCCAAAACGGCTCAGGCCCAAGCGGAAGCATTTCAGGGCCAAGTGCAGGCGCTGCAAGACCAAACCAAGACGCTTGAGGCCAGCCGTGCCAAAGTCGGGACGCAGCTCCAAGCGGCTCAGCAAAGCCGCGATCAAGCGACGCGCGAACTCGGCGCGTTGCGAGAAGAGCGGCAAACCCTCTTGGCCGGAAGGGACGCGGCACTTTCACAGCGAAATGTGGCCAATGCCTTGCGCGACCAAGCCAACGTGGAGCGCAATAAGGCCACAGTGGAGCGGAACAAAGCGGCGGCGGAGCGCGACCTCGCCAACCAAGCCCGCACGGCGGCCACCAAGACCCTCAATCAGGCACTCAGCGCCCGCGACAGCGCTTTGCAGGCCCGCGATTTGGCGCAGGCCCAGCGCGAAAGCCTCGCCGCCGAGCGCGACCAACTGCTTAAGCAGCGCAGCAACCTGACAGCCCAGCGCGACGCGGCCGCCCAAGACCTGAGCAGTATCCGCCGCGAGCTGAGCACTTTGCAAAACATGATTGGCACTTTAGACAGCCAGCGCCAAAATCTGAGCGCCGCCAACGACACCCTTAAAAACAGTCTCAGCAGCGCCCAAGCCAACTTGTCCAAGCTCGAAGTCGACTATTCACGCACCAACAGCGAACTGAGCGCCAACCGCAACACCGATCTTATTTACAGCCGCAACGACCTGGTGTATGCCGGCGTGGTGGCCAGCGTCCGCAACGTGCCGGACTTTTTGAAAGCTGCCGCCACCGCCGCCCAGAAGCAGGGCGCTCGCGGCACCCCCGCCGCGCGGCTTTCGCCGGATGCCCGCGCCCAACTCGACACCAAACTACGCGGCCTGAACACCAACACCTTCGTACAGTGCCGCGCCGCCGTCAACGTCGCTACCGGCTTTCCGGTCGACCTCAACTGTGACGCCAAGCCTCAGACCGTGCTGTTTCGGCGCGGTCAGGTTATCCGCCAGGTCAGCATCAACTTGCAGCGCGGCACCGACAACCTCAGCTCGCAGCTCACCGATTTGATCCGCGATACGGTCTTTGATCTGACCTCCAAAGGCGTGCCGCTGGAATACATCAACGATCTGGGCCTGAGTGACAGCGAACGCCTCGACGTACTGGGCAAACTCGGCGCTCAGAGCGGTGCGAGCGCGGTGGTGGGCCTAGCCGCCCGCGACGACATCCGCCCCGGCGTGCCGGTGGATTTGTATCCGGTGTTGAAGTAGGGGAAGGAGAGGTGATACTGAGCTGTATTGATAGGCTTCCGAATGCCGCTCTAACTCCGTAAAACCAAAAAAGCGCCCCACCACTTTCGGCGGGGCGCTTTGGTCGCTTAATTTACTTGATGTTGCCGTTGATCTCTTTGACGGCACCGTCCAAGATGCTGGTGTAGTTCGGGTTGGCTTTCTGCACGCTCTGGGCCACGGCGTTGCTCCAAGGCCCCCACACCGCGCTCATTTGCGGCACGTTGGGCATCGGGGTTCCGGCGCTGATGGACTTGCCGAAACCTGCCACCACGGGGTCACTCTTGAGCTTGACACGGGCCGACAAGCTCACCGGGATGCGTCCACCGGCTTTGTTGAAGGCCACCTGAGCGTCGCCGCTCACCAGCGCTTTGGCAAACTGCGCCGCCGCCACTTTGTTTTTGCCGTAGGCGTTCATCATTACGCCCTGCACGCCGACGAACGGCGACCACTTGCCGGTGGCTCCGGTGGGCGTAGGCAGCGCAGCGATGCCGTAATCGATGTTGGCTTTCTTGATGTCGGCCATGTCCCAGGGCCCGGTCAGCAGCATGGCGAGGCGGCCCTGCACAAAAGCGTCTTTGGCCACGCCGCCGTCCACGCCTTCGGGCACCAGGTTGTACTTGTAGCGCAAGTCGTTGAGCATCGCCGCCGCTTTGTCGGAACCGGCGTTGGATAACCCCACGTCCTTGACGTTGACGGTGCCGCCAGTGGTTTTGAAGACGTAGCCGCCGTAAGCGCTGAAAATGCCGTAGTTCATGTAAGCGTTGGAAAGGTCAACCAGGAAGCCGAACTTGCCGCTGCCGGTGTTGGCCTGCGCCGCCTTGATAAAGCCGTCCCAGGTGCTGGGCACGCCATTGGGGAGGATTTTTTTGTTGTAGACCACTGCGACGGACTCGGCGAACATCGGCAAGCCGAAGAGTTTGCCTTGGTAGGTCATGGCGCTCACGGCCGTTTTGTCGAGGTCGCTCTTGGAAGTGACGTACTTGTCCATCGGCTCGATCACTCCGGCGGCGGCGAGTTGGCCGAGGCGGTCTTGCGGCAACGTCACCACCAAATCTGGGCCTTGGCCCTTGGGAGCGCTCTGAATCATCTTGTCGGGCAGTTGGTCAAACGGCACGCTGACGATTTGCACCGCGTTGCCGCTGGTCTTGGTGTAGGCGGCGGCTTGTGCTTTGAGCCAGGTCAGTTCGCTGTCGCCAAAGTGAGTCCAGACGGTGAGGCTGGCCGCAGAAGCGCTGCTCAGCAGGGACAGAGAAACGATGGTCAGGGCCGACTTAAACACTTTTTTCATAAATCTCCTCGGGGGCGGATGAACCGCTTCCAGTTTGTTTGTCTCTTTCTGCGCTCTGAAAATGAGAGCAGCGCAGCACTTCAGCGGAGCAGAAAAACGTTAGAAAAAGAATTGTTGTTCGGCAAGCAGTATACGCCTGCTGCTGGGGCGAAGGCAACGCTTGTAAGCCCCCAAAAGCCCATTAGGCCCCCAGCCGTGTGCGGGCAGGTACAATTGCAGGCGTGATCTTGAACACTTTACTCGCCCTGGTCTTCGCTTATTTGCTGGGAGCCTTGCCGGCCGCCGCCTGGATCGCGCGTTCACGCGGCATTGACATCCGCACGGTCGGTTCCGGCAACGCTGGAGCCACCAATGTGCAGCGCACCCTCGGCTGGGGGCCAGGCTTGGCGGTGGCGCTTTTCGACGTTTTCAAAGGCGCGGCTGCTGTCTGGCTGGCCCGCTGGCTGGGTCTGCTGCCCGAATGGGCGGCGATGTGCGGCGCTCTGTCCATTCTGGGCCACAACTACAGCCCCTTCTTGGGCTTTAGGGGCGGCAAAGGCGTGGCCACCAGCTTCGGCACCATCGTGGCGATTGACCCGTTGGTCGGCTTATGCGTCGTTATTCTGGGCGTTTTCACGGTGGCCATCACCCGCTACGTTTCGGCAGGCAGCATGATCGGCGGCGCGGTGGCCGTCACCACTGCTTTCGCTTTGGGCCGCCCGTGGTGGGAAGTGATTTTACTGCTGCTGCTGTGCGTTTTGGCAATCTGGCAACACCGCGAGAACATCAAGCGGCTGCAAGCGGGCACCGAGCGGCACATCGGCAAAAAGGGCGGAGCGGCAAGCTGAATCAGCTCCGTGCTTCGACTTCCACCTGCGCTTTTTCCCAGTGCTCCATGCGGGTCAGGAGTCGCTCCTCCAGCTCGGCGGCCTGTTGTCCCAGTGCGGCAAAGTCAGCGGTAGGAGAGGCGTGGGCCAGCGCATTCTGGGCTTCGTCAAGTTGAGCTTCCAACTGGGCGACTTCCACCTCTAAGCGCTCCACCTCGCGCTTGAGGTGCCACAGGCCCTTGCCTTTGGGATTGGCCGGATTTTGCCTCACGGGCGCGGCCTTGGCTTCCGCTTCTTTTTCAGCGGGGCGGTGCTTTTCGCGGTAATACTGCCAGCCGCCGGGGTACTCGTAAAACTGGCCGTCTTCGAGGAGCCAGATGCGGTCGGCCAGATGCTCGATGAGGCGTCTATCGTGGCTGACCATCAGTAGCGTGCCGCCAAAATCGTCGAGCGCTCCCTCCAGACTTTCGAGCATCTCCATATCGAGGTGATTGGTCGGCTCGTCGAGCACCAAGAAGTTGTGGTCTTCCTGGGCCAGCTTGAGGAGCGCCAGCCGCGCCCGCTCGCCGCCCGACAGCACTTTTACGGATTTGTCGTGGCTCAGGTACGGAAACATATAGGTGCCCAGCAAATCGTGGGCCTCGGCGTCTTTTTCGACGTATTCGCGGGCCTCATGGTAAAGGGTGCTGCTTTCGTCCACGCCCCTGAGCTGCTGATCGTAGTAGCCCACCGTGACTCTGGCTCCGGTGCGGCTCTCACCCCTCGGATCGTCGCTGGGCATCAGGCCGAGCAGCACCCGGAAGAACGTGGTTTTGCCCGCACCGTTGCGGCCAACCAGCGCCACCCGCTCGCCCTGGCGAATTTGCACCTGAACATTTTCAAAGAGGGTTCGCCCGGCCAGGCGCTTGGTGAGGTGGCGGGCGTCGAGGATGATGTCACCGCTGGGCGGAGCGTGAAAGAGAATCCGGGCGGTACGCTCGGCTCTGGGCGGAGCGCTGGCCGCCGACTTCTTGAGGCGCTCCAAGCGGGTTTCCATACTGCTGGCGCGGCGGGCCAACTTGGACATACCCAGCCCCCAGATTTTCATGCGGGCCGCCGACGCGGCGAGGGTGGCCACCTTTTTGGCGTCTTGCTCGGCGCGGGCCTGCTGGCGCATGAGTTCTTCGTCGAGGAGGGTGCGGAAGGCGCTGTAGCCCGCTGGATAGACTTTGACTTCACCGCGCCACAGGTGAGCGGTTTCGTTGGTGGCGGCGTCAAGAAACGCCCGGTCGTGGCTGATGACCAGCACCGCGCCCGGATAGCGTGACAAAAACGCTTCCAGCCACTCCACCATCACGATGTCGAGGTGGTTTGTAGGCTCGTCGAGCAGCAAGACATCGGGATTTTCAACCAGCAGCGCGGCCAAGCCCAGCCGGGTGCGCTCACCGCCGGAGAGCTTGGACGTGGCGTCGTGTTCGCGGCCCCGGAAGCCGAAAGCCAGCGTCACGGCGTCTTTGCGCGAGCGGCGCTCGAAGCCGCCCCGCCGGGCGTAGTGTTCGAGCAGTTCGGCGTGGTGCTGAATGCTCTCGGGCGTGCCGAGATGCATCGCGGCGGCAGCTTCTTCCAACTCGGCTTCGAGGGCGTCGAGTTCGTGAAACGCCGCTTCCATCACGCTCGACACGGTGCTATCCGGCGGGAAGCTGGGGTCTTGGGTCAGGTTGCCCACCCGCACCCCGGGAAAAATCCGGATGGTTCCAGCGTCGGCTTTCTCCGCGCCGAGCAGCAGCCGCAGCAAAGTGCTTTTGCCTGCACCGTTGCGGCCCACCAGGCCGATGCGGTCACCGGGATTGATCTGCAAACTGACATTGGTCAGCACCGGCTGAGCGCCGTAATCTTTTTGAACATCTTCTAAAGCGAGCAGCACGGCGTAAAGTATGACATGGCCGCGTGGGAATACCCACCCCGACTTCAGTCAGTGACCAAATAAGCCCAATCGGTGGGAGCCTTCCCCAGCCCGGAACGGACATTACTGGCGCACTCAGCCGCCCCGGCCCCCCAAAGCACAAAGCTGCGAACTCTCTTCACCCACAGGATTTTAATCTTGAGCAAAACGAGACGGTTAGGCAGCCCACCCGCCTGCATCACCTGTCCACTTCTTCATCGTCAGCGCTCACCCCACCTTGTAAAGTCAGCGCCGGAACACGGAGGCCGCTAAACTGTGGATGTGCGTTTGTTAATTTTTCTTCTTTTTGATTTGATCCTTCTGCTCCCCGAGACAGCCAGCGCTGAAACGGGAGCGCCGCCGACGCTGCAAAAGGTCAGCGGCAGTGTCGAGAGCCTCAGCAGCACTTGGCAAGCCGCCGTGACTGACCAACCCGTTAAGCAGGCGCTACGAATCGGGGTGGGGCGGGCGCAGTTGCAAAGCGCGGGTGGGCAAGTCTTGGCATCAAGCGGGTCAGCGCTGCGGATTTATCAAAATGAACCGGACTTCCAAACGGGGAAGTTTTATTTGACTGGCCAAGTCAGCTTCTTCAGTCAAAAAGCTCACCTCTCGGCAGCCGGCCAAGTGCGCGTGGACGTGACGGCACCGACCCGCCGGGTGGCGGTGATCGCTGGCAAGGCCCGCATCTCGGTGGGCAGCAAGCTCTACACCCTCGGGGCCGGTCAGCAGTACGATTTCGGCACGCAGAAGATCACGGCTTTTGCTGAGCGCGACGCTTGGTACCGCTCGCAGTTCAGCGGCGAAGGCGAAGCGGTCATTGAAGCCGCCACCGGGCCAGTCAGCATTCAAGACGCGCCCGCTCCCAACGCCAGCGCCGCGCCGGTTAAGCGCCCAGTCAAGCTCGGTGAAAAGCTCAACGTCGGCCAGCAGTTGCTGACGGGCGCTTCAGCGTGGGCCGAAATCGGCTTTACCGGCGGCGGCTATCTGCGCCTCCAGCCCCAGAGCGCTCTGAGCGTGCTGAGCATTGACCAAATCGTTGACCGTACGGGCCGGACCAAGCGCCAAGTGGTACTGAAACTGCTGCGCGGCAGCGCTTGGAATGTGGTGGCCAAGCGGCAGGGCGGCTACGAAATCACCACCCCGATTATTACCACGGCGGTGCGCGGCACAGTCTTCCGGGTGGATGACAGCGGCCTCGTGAAAGTCTTTGACGGCCAAGTCGAGCTGCCCAGCAGCGCGGGCTTGCTGCTGCTCAGGGGCCAGCAGCGCACCGCTGCCGGAGAAGTGCAGCCGCTCGTCACCGACGCGGCGGACGCCGCCAACCTCGCGCTCGATACTCAGCGCTCAGGGCCGATTCAACTCGACTTGAGCTTGGCACCGAGTTTGCTGGATTTGGCGCTGGTCGTCCGCAGCCAGCCAGAGAATCGCCTGAGCGTGCAGGTGGCGGGGCGCGACCTTCCCATGATTGGCGACGCCGAGGGCAATTTCAAGCTGCAAGGCGGCGATAGATTGCAAGGCCGCTTGCCCGAAGGCCGCTACGACGTGACCATCCGCGCAGAGCGCGGCGGCCGCCAAAAAACGATTAGCCGCGTCCTGCTGATTGACCGCACCCCACCCCTGCTGCTCGGTGTCCAATCGAGCCGGGCGGGACGGTTGATCCGCTTGAGCGGCCAGATTCAGGATGTGTCCGGCACGGTTGTGCTGAGCGCACAAGTCGGTGGGCGCAGCTACGCCCGCACCCTACGCCTGCCGCAGCAAGCCGACTTCGATTGGACGCTGCCGCTGCCGACACCCGGCGCAGCGGTGACGCTTCAGGCCCGCGACACTGCTGGCAATCTTCGCCGGGTCGAATTCAGTGCCGGCGCTGCGGGCGAGGGCGGTGTGGGTTATGCCGCGCCCTGAGCGCCGCGCTGTTCTCGCTCCACTGGCCGCGCTCCTCGCCGTGGGGCTGCTGATGGGCTTTCCAGAAAATGTGCGGCTGTGGAGCGTCCTTGACCGCACGTTCACCCGTCCCCCAGACCCCAGAGTGGTGGTGGTGGGCATCGACGACGCCTCGCTGCGCGATTACGGCCGGCTGAGCGATTGGAACCGCGACCTCTACGCCCGCGCCCTCGGCACCCTGCGCCAAGCCGGAGCCAAAGCAGTGGGGTTTGACATCTTGTTCGGCGCTCCAGCGGCGGGCGACGCCTCTTTGTCGGCTGCTGTGGGTCAGGGCGGGGTGGTGCTGGCCAGCAGTCCACAACTGCCGCAGGGTGCCCGCGCTTGGAAAGCCCTGTACGGCGTGGCCAGCCTCAATATCGAAGGCGGAGCGGTCAGCCGCTTTCAAACCGCTTACCAAAGTACGGACGGTCAGCTTTGGCCCAGCTTCAGCGCACAGCTTGCTCGGCTGGCAGGAATCAGTCGGACACTCGACACGAGTAAGCAACTGCTGCGCTCACTGCCTGCCGACTCAGGGACGCTGCCTGTCTACTCATTTCGGGACGTGGTGGGCGGCAATGTGGCGTTTTCCGAGTTGCAGGGCAAGGTCGTGCTGATCGGCTTAACGGCCAGCAGCGTTCCCGGCACCACTTTTCCTGATTCACGCCTCGATCCGGTGCCGGGCGTGATCTTGCAAGCGGGGGCCGTCTCGTCGCTGCTGGGTGAGCCGCTGAGAAGCGTGCCGTTTTGGCTCAGCGCCCTGATCTGCGCGGCGCTGGCGGCCTCAGCAGTCTGGCTGGGCGATATCTGGGGCTTTGGACTGGCGCTGGTGGGAGTGGGCCTGAGCGTGCCGCTGTTTTTAGGCAACTGGCTGTTTCCCGGCACTGCCGCTTCACTCTCGGCCATTATTGGCACCGCTTTTGTGGCGGGCGGGCGGTTCTGGACGCTGCGCCGCTTCAAGACCCTCGACCCGCTGACCAGACTGGGCAACCGGCTGGCTTTTACCCGCGCCGCCGAGAACCGCTGGAACCAAAGAGCGGCGCGGCCACTGGGCCTGCTGCTGATTGATCTGGGCGGCTTCCGGCGCGTCAACGAGATGTATGGCCGCGCGGCGGGCGACGAAGTGCTGCGCCGGGTCGCCGAGGTGCTGCGGCAAGGGCGCACGCGGCGCGACATGGTGTTCCGCTGGGGAGCCAGCGAGTTCGCGGTGTTGACTGAACCGGCCGGCCCAGATTTGACGCCGCTGGCCCGGCAGCTTCAAAGCGCTTTGGCCGGCACCAGCTACAAAGACATTGCGCTGCGGGTCAGCGTGGGGCAGGCCGTCAGCACGCCGCAGATGAGTCAGCCGAGCGAACTGATCGAGCAAGCCTCTCAAAACCGTTACCGCATGAAGTACCAGCTCGAAGAGTAGTCGGAAACTTTTACGGCAAACGCCGGTCACTGCTGTGGCCCGGCTTGGCTTTTTGGTCAGGGTGCACAAAATGCACGGCGTGGTTGGCGGCCAGCGCGGCTTGAGCGAGGCCCACACTCAAGAGCTTGAATTCGCCGCCCGTCAAGCTGACATCACCTGCCACGAAGACGCCGGGCAACGCCGTGCGCTGAGCCGTGTCCGCCGGAATGTACTCGCCCTGCCAGCCCAGCGGCCAGCTTTGCAGCGGCGTCAAATCTGGCAAGTGGCCGTTCAGGACAACCACCGTATCAGCGGCGACATGCTGCGGCCCGTCTCCCCTGTCCAGCCACGCGCCGGTTGCGTCTAAGCGGCTGAGTTCGGCGGGCGCGTAGATATGCAGTTGCCCACTCTGCCGCAGGCTTTGGAGTTGCGCGAGCTGGGCAGGACTGCCGCGAAATAGGGCGCGGCGGTGCGTCAGGCTCACCCGTGCGCCGCTGGTTGAGAGCTTCAAAGTCGCCTCCACCGCTTGAGGCACGCCGCCCACGATCAAGACCCGCTGGCCCCCCAGCGTTTGCGGATCAGGCGGCAAAGTCCGCAGATCAGGATGCACGCCGCTGAGCTGAACATCACGCGGCAGCAGCGCCCCCAGCCCCGCCGCCACGATCACGGCGCGGGCCGGATAACTGCCCTTTTGGGTTGCGACTGTCCAGCCTTGGGGAGTCTGGGTGAGCTGTTGAGCGACCTCGCCGAAGCGGAAATTAGGCTTGAAGGGAGCGAGCTGGGCGGCAAGTGCGGTGACAATCTCAGCGGCGCGGATAGCCGGGAGGCCGGGCCAGTCATACACCACTTTGTCTGGGTAGAGGGCGCTGAGCTGGCCGCCGATTTCAGGCTGGGCTTCCAAAAGGCGCACGCTGAGGCCGCGCAGCCCCGCGTAAAAGGCCGCGTGAAGACCCACCGGCCCCGCGCCGATAATCAGCAGGTCGGTGGGTGAAGTGTTAGTGGATGAATGGAGCAAAAAAGACACGCTCCATTAAATCAGGTGTGTGCAGAGCGAAAGGGTATGCGTTGCCTGAAAAGCCTCCCTGAGCAGGCTCAACCGTACCGGGAAGGCAAGGTACTCGTCACCACCCGTATCAATTTCGAGCAGCTCGTAGCCCCGTAAACGCAGCCAAGCTGCCGCTGCGATCAGCACCATCGGCACGCAAACACCCGACTGATGAGCCACCTGACTGACGAAGGGAGGTTCGCGCAGCCCCAGCGTGTGTGAGATGGCCTGTACTTGCCACTCCACCTCGTCCACAGCTTTCCAGTCCACCCGCAAGCAAAGCCACCAACGGCTCAAAACCGGATTGAGCCACCACTCCGGAGGATAGACTTCGGGGTAATCCTGAAGAGCAGCGGCCAAGCTATCAAGTTCGCTGCTGTATTCCGCGTCTTCGGGGCTCCGCCTTTGCCAGCGCTGCCTGACGGCTTGGCAGTGCGGCTCAGCCAACGGTGTCAGCAGCCGTTCCAGCAGTTCATCCACGCCGATTGAACCTTCAGCGCCCGGAGCGAATCACTTCGAACATGGCCCCACGCTCGGCCACTTTGAGGCGCGGACGGCCCGCCGCTTGACCTCCGGCGAGTTCGTGGGCTTCCAAGGTCAGGTGATCGCTCAGCGTCACCACGTCGACCTCCCTAGCGGCCAGCAAAGCGTCGATGGCTTCCCGGCTGCTTTCAGGAGCGGGCGTCAAAGTGCCGAGGTCGGCGAGCAAGGTGTTCACAGTTTCCACCGAGTCGGCTTTGTTGGTGCCGATCACGCCGCTGGGGCCGCGCTTAATCCAGCCGGAGGTGTATTCACCGCTGCGCCCCTCCACCCGGCCCGCCGTGTTGGGAATCACGCCGCGCTTGTCGTCAAACGGGACGCCGGGGAGCGCCACCCCCTGATAGCCCACGCTCCGCAGCACCATCTGCACGTCCAGGGTTTCAAATTCACCCGTGCCCACCGCGTTGCCCTCTTCGTCCAGCCGGTTTTTTTCGAGCTTAATGCCACCGACATGGCCCGCTGCGCCCTCCAGAAGTGCTGCGGGCGACACCAGAAAGCGCAGGTGAACTCTGCGGGGCTTGCCCGCCAGCGGCTTGGCGGCAAACCCGCGCAACACGTCCACATTACGCCGCACCACGTTGTCGGTGATGGCGGCGTAGTCCTCGTCACTCACAGCGATTTCTTCTGGAAGCACCACCACGTCCGCGCCCTCCAGCTCGCCGAATTCGCGCAGCTCTTTGGTGGTGAACTTGGCTTGCAGCGGGCCGCGCCGCGCCAGCAGGTAGACGTCTTTGACCTGCGAGTGTTCCAGCGCCGTCAGCGCGTGGGCGGCGATATCAGAAGTGTGCAGTTCGCCGGCAGTTTTAGCCAAAATGCGCGAGACGTCCAGCGCCACGTTACCCGCACCCACCACCGCCGCGCCAGCCGCGTGCAGCAGCATGGTGCGGGCGGCAGCGTCAGGGTGGCCGTTGTACCAAGCCACGAACTCGGTGGCGCTGAGGCTGCCCGTCAGGTCTTCGCCCGGCACCCTCAGCCGCCGATCTGACGACGCGCCCACCGTGTAAATGACGGCGTCGTAGTGCACCCTCAGGTCGTCCACGCTGAGGTCTTTACCGAGTTCGACGTTGCCCAAAAAACGCACCCGCGTGTCGCTCAGCACTTTCTGGAAGAGGGTGGTCACGCTCTTGATCTTGAGGTGGTCGGGAGCCACGCCGTAGCGCACCAAACCGTAAGGGGTGGGCAGGCGGTCAAAGACGTCCACCTCGGCGGGGACTTGGCTTTGCTTAATAAGCGCTTCAGCGGCGTAAATCCCGCTGGGGCCGCTGCCGATCACGGCGACGCGCAGCGGACGGGCAGGAGTGAAGATGGAAGAAGACATATCACCAGAGTCTACAAGACACGCTCAGCAAAAGCGTACGAAAGAAGCGTAAGCCGCCCCCCCCGACACGCTCTAGCCTTCTTCACACCGCGCCTTCAAAAATCCGCTAATCTGTAAGCTGATGCGCGTTTTCTGGTTGCTGGTGGCGGTGGCTCTGGCCGCTCTCTACTTCACGGTGGGGCTGCGGGCCGGCAGCTTGACCTTCACGCCGCTGTATCTGCTCAATGCCCAGGGCAAAAGCACTTACACCTTTCCCACCTATGACAGCGGCAAATTGGAGCTGACCGGCAGTTGCCAGGGCCAGAGCGGCAACGTCACTTTCCGGTTTTTGGCTCCCGACGGCACCGAACTCAGCGCGGTGCGCTGCCCGCCCGGCAATTTCAGTCTCAATCTCAGCGGCGCGGGCGATCCGGGAACCTTTACCCTCAGCGCCAATTATCAGCACTACACTGGAAAAGTAGAAGTCAACGCCGCACATTAGCGTGGTGTGGCCTCCCTCAGGCCCGCTTGCCTCTATACTGCTGCGCATGGACGATTTGCTCAAAGGACGCCTCGGCGGCGCGGATGGATACACCATCCGCTGCGCCATCGACGGCGATAAGATTGTGGGCCGTGCGGGCGGTAAGCTCAGCGGCAAGGACATTGAACTCGAAATCACCGAGCGCGGCGTGGCCGGAACGGTAGGCGACGAAAGCGTACTGATTGAGCTGCAAGACGGCGAGTTGCGCGGCAACGTGGGCAAAGAAAGCCTGACTCTACGCGGCGTTGACCGGGTCAGCGGCTACCTCGGTGCACCGATCGTCGGCTGGAACATCTCGGCCCAGCAAACCGGTGAGAAGCTCGAAGGCCGGCTCGGCAGCACCGTACTGGGGCGCGAATTCAGCTTCGATCTGGGCAGCGCTCCCGGTTGGGTGGGAACATTGGTGGCCGTCGTCGCCTTTTACGCTTTGGAGCCCCGCGCCAGCTTGAGCCACTAAAACCAAGCCAAAAAAGCCCGCGTCCGTAAATGGAGACGCGGGCTCTTTTTGGATCGTGGCATGCGAGTAAGCAGCAGGGGCCGTTTCCTTTGGGAGGCGGCTCCTGCTGCGCTGACTGTTACTGGTTGCTTCTCGGGTCGAGGACGTCTCTCAGACCGTCGCCGAACAAGTTAAAGCCCAGCACAGTGAGCAAAATGGCCAAGCCTGGAAAGATCATCGTCCAAGCCGCTTGGGTGTAGTATTCACGGCTGTCGGCCAGCATGGTGCCCCATTCGGGGGTCGGCGGCTGAGCGCCCAGCCCGATAAAGCCCAGTGCGGCGGCCTCGATGGTGGCCGTGGCGATGCTGAGCGCTCCCTGCACGATCAGCGGCGTCAGGCTGTTGGGCAGCACGTGCTTGAAGATGGTGCGGCCCTGCCCCGCGCCCAGAGCGCTGGCGGCCTGCACGAATTCGCGCTCGCGCACGCTCAGCACCACACTGCGGGCCAGGCGCAAGTAAATGGGAATTTGCACCACGCTCACAGCGATCATGGCGGTGGTCAGGCCGGGGCGGTTGGAGATGCTGACAATACCGATAGCCAGCAAAATACTCGGAAAGGCCAGCATCACGTCGCTGAAGTAGCCCAGCACCGTATCGATCCAGCCGCCGTAAAATCCGGCCAGCAAGCCCAATAAACTGCCCGTCACCAGCGCCAGCACCGTGGCGAAAATCCCGATCTGGAGGCTGACCCGTGCGCCGTGCAGCACCCGCGTGGCGATGTCGCGGCCCAGATTATCCGTGCCGAACGGATGCTTGAAATACTGAACCTTACCGCTGACGGCGTCGGTGTATTTCTCTTTGGTGTCATTGTCCCACAGCGCGGAAATGCTCGGCGGCGCGAGGCGGAAGCGGTAATCGATGTCGGTGGATGGGTCGTAAGGCTGCAAGACCGGCGCGAGCAGCGCGATCACCACAAAAAACAGCACGATCACGGCCCCGACTTTGCCGGGGGCGCTCTTCTTGAATCTGCGCCACAAGATGTTTTCCTGCTTTTTGCGCTTGGGAACGGCGGCGACAACAGTCATATTGCTTCTCCTGAGCGTGTTTTTCCTGCTTGGACGGCCTTCATCCGTACTGAATCCTCGGGTCAAGGAAAGCGTAACTGAGATCGACCAGCAAATTCACCAAACTGACGATCAGCGCCGCAAAAATGACCCCGCCCTGAATCACCGGATAATCGCGCAGCGCAATGGCGTCGTAAAGCCACGACCCCAATCCCGGCCACGAAAAGATGGTCTCGGTCAGCACCGCGCCGCCGAGGAGCGCTCCTATTTGCAGGCCCACCACCGTGACCACCGGCAGCAGCGCGTTGCGCAGCGCGTGCTTGAGCGTCACGCTGCGCGGGGGCAGACCCTTGGCACGCGCAGTCCGCACGTAGTCCTGGCCCAGCACCTCCAAGAGCGAGTTGCGGGTGATGCGGGCAGTGATCGCCATTGGAATGGTGCCCAGCGCGATAGACGGCAAGATCAGGTGGGTAAAGGCGTCCCAAGCGGCGGCAAATTGACCGCGCAGCAGGCCGTCTAGGACATCTAGGCCGGTGATCGGCACAATACTGTAACCGATACTCAGCCGCGCACTCGGCGGCAGCCAGCCCAGCACCACCGCAAAAAACCACGACAGCAGCAGCCCCAGCCAAAACACCGGCATGCTCACCCCCACCAAGCTGACGGTAGTGGCGAGGTTGTCCCAGGGCGTGTTGCGCCTCAGCGCGGCGACGATGCCGGCTGGCAGCCCGATCAGCAGCGCGAAGAGAATCGCGCCGATGGCCAGTTCGGCGGTGGCCGGAAAGCGCACCTTCAGCTCGCTGGCCACCGGAATCTGGCTCTTGATGCCGTTGCCGAGGTCGCCGCGCAGGAGTGCCCCCACATATTTGGGATACTGCGCGTCAAACAGGTGGGCAGGGTCTTTGTAATTGATGAACCAAGGCTGGTTCAGGCCAAGCTGCTCGCGCAACCGGGCTGAGGCTTCGGGGGTGGCCCGCTCGCCCAGCATCGCCACTGCCGGATCGCCGGGAATCGAGCGCACGAAGGCAAACACCACCACGCTGATGCCGATCATCACCAAGAGCGTTCGGAGGAGTCTGCGGATAAGGTAAGCGGCCAAGTCGGAACTCCTTTAGCACAAAAAGAAAGTGGGCTGTGATGTGCGGGAAAGCAAGCAGAGAGGACGGAGCCGCACCGGCGCTCCGCCCTCTCTCATCAAGCGTTACTTCCCAACGATAGAGATTTTGTTGAAAGCTTCGCTGCCCAAGGGGCTCGGGACCCAGCCCTTGACGTAGCTGCGCTCAGCGGCCAGCGGCTGGCTGTGCACGATCGGCAGGCGGTAGGCCGCTTTGTAGGTGATGTCGTGAATCTGCGAGTAGATCTTGGCTTTGGCAGCCTGACCCACAGCGGCGCGGCCCTGATCGAGCAGGGTGTTGAGTTCGGGCGACTTAAAGTTGATGTCGTTGGCGGCGCTCGGGCCGTAGTAAGCGGCGTAGAAGTTATCAGGATCGCCGTAATCGCCGGTCCAGCCGATCATGTACATATCGAAGCCCGGCTCTTTATTGCGGTCGTCGAGGTACTTGGCCCAGTCCTCAGTTTTGAGGTTAACTTTGATGCCGATGGCCGAGAGGTCGGCGGCCATCGCTTCGGCAATCGGTTTGGGATTGGGGAAGTAGGGGCGGCTGACCGGCATGTACCACAAGTCGAGGCTCACGCCGTTGGGGTAGCCTGCGTCGGCCAGCATCTTCTTGGCGGCGGCGGGGTCGTACTTGTAATCGGCGGGCACGTTCTTGGAGTTGGCCCAGCTCAGCACCGGCGGCAAAAAGCTGGCACTGGAAACACCCAGACCGTTCCAGAAGGCGTCCACGATGGCTTTTTTGTTGATGGCCATGCTGATGGCCTGACGCACCTTGTCGTTCTTGAGGTACTGGTTGGAGTTGTTGAGGCTCAGGAACCCGACATTGAAGCTGGGCTTGCGAACTGCCACCAAGGTCTTGTCGGAGGTGACTTGCTTGAGGCTGTCGGGCGACAGGTCGGCGGTGAAATCAATCGTGCCGGCCTTGAGTTCGTTGAGGCGCTGGCTGGCGTCTTTGATCGAGCGGATCACCAGTGTGTCGACTTTGGGTTTGGCACCCCAGTAAGCGGTGTTGGCCTTGAGGGTGACTCTGTCGCCGGTCTTCCACGACACGAAGCTGAACGGGCCGGTGCCGACCGGCGTGCTGGTGGGGGTGCCGTACTTGGCTCCGTCTTTTTTGATGGCCGCTGGCGAGGCGATTCCGAAGTAGCCCGCGCCGACCACCGAAGGCAGCACCGAGCTGGAGCCGGTCAGATCAAAGCGCACCGTGTAGTCGTTGACTTTGACGATGTCTTTGATGACGGCTCCCTTGTCGCCCTTGAAGCCGCCGAGGAGTTGCCCGACGATTTCGTAGGTACGGCCCTGATCGCGGTAGCCGTACTGGTTTTTGGGATCGAAGAAGCGCTGCCAGTTAAAGACCACCGCGTCGGCGTTAAATGGAGTGCCGTCTTGGAATTTGACGCCCTTACGCAGATTAAACGTCCACGAAGTCGCGTCGGCGTTGGCCTTCCACGAGGTCGCCAGACCCGGAATGGTGTCGGTGGTGCCGTCTTTGAAGTGAACGAGGGTGTCGTAGATCTGGTGCTGCACCAAAATCGAGATGCCGTCGGTGATGTTGCCGGACTCCAAGCTGACCGGGTCGCCGTTGTTGCCGTAGACCAGGGTGGCGGCTTGGGCGCTCATGCCCGCTGAGGCGGCCAGAAGGGCAGTTAAAAGAACGTTTTTCAGGGTACGGTTGTTTCGTTTCATGAATCCTCCAAAAGAATGTGAGTTGAGCGGTGAGCCGCACTATAGCGTGTGCGCTCCGTCTTTGCTCGCTGCTAGTCCTCGCCCAAGTAGGCTTTTCTGACGCTCTCGTCTTCGGCAATGTCCGACGCGTTGCCCGACAACTTGACTTCACCGGTTTGCAACACGTAGGCGTGCTTGGCCACCGAGAGCGCCATCTGGGCGTTTTGCTCCACCAGCAAGATGGTGGTTTTGCGCTTGGCGTTGAGTTCGACGATGATGTCGAAAATCGCTTCCACGAACAGCGGCGAGAGCCCCATGCTCGGCTCGTCGAGGAGCAGCAGCTTGGGATTGACCATCAGGGCGCGGGCAATCGCCAGCATCTGCTGTTCGCCGCCGGACATGGTGCCGCCAAGCTGGTTCTCGCGCTCTTTGAGGCGCGGGAAATAGGTAAAGCCTTCTTGGATGCGCTCCTCGACGACTTTACGGTCAGTGACGGTGTGCGCTCCGATCTCCAAGTTCTCGCGGACAGTCAGCTGCGGGAAAATGCGGCGACCTTCCGGCACGTGGCTCATACCCATCTGCATAATCTGGTGCGCCGGCATGCCCGAGATGTCTTTGCCCTGCATGGTGACGCTGCCCTGCTTGGGCTTGAGCATTCCGCTCACCGTGCGGAGTGTAGTGGTTTTGCCCGCGCCGTTGCCGCCGATCAGCGCCACGATTTCGCCGTCGGGCACCAGCACATCGATGCCCTTGAGGGCGTGAATGTGGCCGTAGTAGGTGTGAACGCCCTTCAGTTCAAGCATTCGCACTCCCTTTAATCACTTCTTCTTTGCCGTACTCGCCCGCCACCGCGCCGCGTCCCAAGTACGCTTCCATGACTTTGGGATTGTTGCGGATTTCATGCGGCAGCCCTTCGGCGATCTTGGTGCCGTAATCGAGCACGGTGATGTGTTCGCTCAGGGTCATGACCAAGCGCATATCGTGCTCGATCAGGCAAACGGTCACGCCCAGATCGTCACGGATGCGGCGAATCAGGCTTTTGAGTTCTTCGGTTTCGCGGGGGTTCATGCCTGCCGCCGGTTCGTCGAGCAGCACCAGTTTGGGACTGGTCGCTAGGGCGCGGGCGATTTCGAGCTTGCGCTGATCGCCGTAAGGCAAGTTGGTGGCCAGATCGTGCCGGAAACGGGCCAGACCGACAAACTCCAGCATCAAATTGGCCACGTCTTCGGCTTCTTTTTCCGATTCGTGAAAACGCTTGGTTCGCAGCAACGAATCGATGTAGGTGGCCTTGAGGCGCGAGTGACGGCCCACCATCACGTTTTCTTGGCTGTCCATCGAGGCGAACAGCCGGATGTTCTGAAAAGTGCGGGCGATGCCTGCCGCCGTAACCTGATCGGGCCGGAGGCCAACCAGATTTTCGCCGTCGAGATCCACCGTGCCGCTGGACGGCTCGTAGATGCCAGTGATCATGTTGAAGAACGTGGTTTTGCCTGCGCCGTTGGGGCCAATGACGCTGACGATGCTCTGGCGCGGAATTTCGAGATCGACGTTGTTGACCGCCGTCAGGCCGCCAAAGATTTTGGTCAGCCCTTTGATGCTCAAGATGTTGCCGGAAGCCGCCAACTTGCCGAGGTTGGGACGCGCAGCAGCCGTCATTGTGTACCTCCGCCGCGCTCGTCGTCGGCCCGGGTCGCCACGCCCGGCGAGTAGACTTCCGCCGCATTCTCGGGATTGAGTTCGCCCGCGATCGAGTCCTGCGGGGTCTGGTTATCGGTCGGGTCGTCGTCTTCGTGCATCATGCGGCGTTGCCGAACGCTGGGCAGCAGGCCCTCTGGCCTAAAGAGCATCATCGCCACCAAGATGCTACCGAACACTAGGCGCTGCAACTGAGCCGGATTAACCTGCGGCGGCAAATTCAGGCTAGCCGTAGCCTCACCCAAAGAAGGCAGCAAGCTGATGTTGAGAATGGTCACGACGGCAGCCCCCAAAATTACGCCGGGAATGCTGCCCAGGCCGCCGAGCACCACCATGCTCAGCACCGAGATGGACTGGTTGAGAATAAACGATTCGGGGCTGATAAAGCCCTGCTTGGCCGCAAAAATCACGCCCATGACGCCAGCAAAGCTCGCGCCGGTGGCAAAAGCGATCAGCTTGGTCTTCACCAGCGGAATGCCCATCGCCTGCGCGGCAATTTCGTCTTCGCGGATGGCGATCCAGGCCCGACCAATTTTGGAGCGGTCAAGCCGCATATTGGCCAGAATGATAATGGCGATGATCGCCAGCACCACGAAATACAGGAAAAACAAATTGTACTGTGCCGGTGAAAAGCCCAGCGCTCCAGCCAGAGAATTAAACCACGGCACCGAGGCCGAGCCGATGGGCGTGATGCCCTGCGAGCCATTGGAATAGGTGCTGAGGTTGTTGGCCAGCACCCGGATCACTTCGCCGAGGCCCAGCGTGATAATGGCCAGGTAATCGCCTTTGAGCTTAAGCACCGGCAAGCCGATCAGCACGCCGACGCTGGCCGCCGCCGCCACTGCCAAAATCAGAAACAGCCAGAAGAAATTGGGGTTGACGCCGCCCGCAAAGCCCGCCGCGTTGGCCGAAGCCAAAATGACGATGCCGCGCACCAACAAAGTCACGCCGGCTAGGAGCCCAAACGCCGCCAGCAAAAACGCCGCACTGGTCAGCGGTGGGCGTTTGCCCTTGACCCGGTTGATGGCCCGCAAGCTCAGCGCGGTAATGATGACCAGCACCAAGCCGCCCAGCGCCACCGTAGGGCCGTTGTTGCCGCCGTTGTCCTTGAAGTAAGTCAGGACTTTGCCGATCTGTCCGCTGCCGAAAATGCCCCAGGTGTACGCGCCCACCGCAAAGAAGGCGATATAGCCGAGGTCGAGCAGTCCGGCGAGCCCCACTACGATGTTGAGGCCCAGCGACAGCGCGGCAAAAATGCCGATTTGGATCGCCAAGTCCAGCACCGAGGTGTTGTCGCGCCCAGCCCAGGGCAAAATCAGAAACAGGCTCAGCCCACCGACCAGCAGTTTGGCCCAGAGGTGGGCTTTCCAGCGGTAAGCGAACAGCAAATTCGCCAAAAAGAGGGTCAGAACCAGCGAGGCGACCAAAGGGTTTTTGAGAAAATTGCTGACGACTGAGGGAAGGGCGGCCAGCCAATTTTGCTCCTGGCTCACCAACAAGAGGGCGCTGCTGATCACCGCGATGACGATCAGCCAAATGCTGCGGTCAGGCGCACTGATGGGCAGCTGCGAACCTGGACGGATGGCGGTCATACTGTCCCCGCGTTCATACTTTCTCCACATTGCTGCGGCCCAGCAGCCCGGTGGGTTTGAAGATCAGGATGAGTACCAGCACCAGAAAGCCGCCGATGCGCTGATACGACGAATCGATGACGCCGAGGTTGGCGATGCCCAGCGCGTCGCCGAGGATGTTGGTCACGCCGATGAGGTTCTGGATCACGCCCAGCACCAAGCCGCCCAGCACTGCGCCGGGAATCGAGCCGATACCGCCCAGCACGGCCGCCGTGAAAGCGATGATGCCCGGATCAAAGCCCGAGTACGCATTGACGGTGCCGAACTTGAGGCCGAACAGCACGCCGCTGACGCCGCCGAGCGCTCCGCCGATCAAAAAGGTCAGGCTGATGATGCCGTTGGCGTCAATGCCCATCAGGCCAGCCGTAACGCGGTCTTGAGCAACGGCGCGGATGGCGCGGCCCAGTTTGGTGAAGTTCACCAGGTAATTGAGGGCGGCCAGCGAGAGCAGCGCCACCAAGACCATCACAACTTCTTTGATCTGGAGACTGATGCCGATTTTGGCCAGCAGACTGCCGACGCCGGAGCAAGTGCTTTCAGGGCCGCAAAACGGAGTGCTGAAGCCCTGCGGCAACTGATACGTCAAATCGAAGCGCCCCTGAAAGCCTTCGATAATGCGGATCAAGTCTTGCAAGATCAGTGAAACCCCGATAGCGGTAATCAGCGGCACCAAACGGGGCGCGTTGCGCAGCGGGCGGTAAGCCAGGCGCTCGATGAGGACGTTGAGCCCGCCCGACGCCGCCATCGCCGCGACCAGCGCGATCAGAAGCTTGAGATACCCGTTAATGGGGTTGTCGGCCAGCACCCGGAAGATCTCGAAGCCCACCACTGCGCCGGTCACGAAGACTTCCGAGTGAGCGAAGTTGATGAGCTGCAAAACGCCGTACACCATGGTGTAGCCCAGCGCGATAATGGCGTAGACAAAGCCGAGCACCAAGCCGCTGATAATCACTCCGACCAAAAATGGCGCGAGTGTTGCAAAATCCAAGTGAGTTCCCCCTTTGCGGCGCACAGGCCGCTTCCACAGTCAGTTCAGCGTCAGGTTTGGTTACTCAAAAAAGGGGCCGGGCACATTGCCCAGCCCCTGTTGCGCGGCCTGTGTTGAAAAGCCGCGAAGCCTACAGGGTTTAGTTGACGGGAGACTTGACGTTGATGGTGGAATCGAGATTGAACTTGCCCGCGCTGATGTTCATGATGTACATCTTGGCGGCTTTGCGGTCGCCCATGCTGTTGAACTGCACCGTGCCGGAAAGCAGGCCGGTGGCGCGGACTTTACGCATGGCTGTTTCGACTTGCTCGCGGCTGGGGAGCTTGTTGCCGTTGTCTTTGGAAGCCAGCAAAATGCCCTGCAGCACCACTTTGGCCGCGTCGTAACCGAAGATACCGAAGCCCTGAATGTCCTTGCCGTAAGCCTTGCTGTACGCGTCGGCGACTTTCTTGGCGGCGGGGAGCGCGTCGGCAGGGGCCGCCACGGTGGTGTAGTAGACGTTGTCCGAGCCTTTACCGCCGATGGTGACCATCTGCTCGCTGTCGAGGCCGTCGCCGCCGACCAGCGGAACGGTGACGCCCGCTTCACGCAGCTGCTTGACGAACACGCCGACTTGGTTGTAGATGCCGCCGAAGTAGATGGCGTCAGGCTTGGTCAGCTTGATTTTCTGGATGATGGCCGAGAAATCGCTCTTTTCTTCGGTGCCTTCGTCGCCGGAAATCTTGGTGTTCTTGGCGAGCAGAGCCTTCTTGACTTCCGCCGTCAGACCTTCGCCGTAAGCGGTTTTGTCATTGAGGAGGTACACGCTCTTGGCTTTGAGCTTGGTCAACATGAAGTTGGCTCCGGCTGGGCCTTGGGCGTCGTCACGCGCCACGATGCGGTTCATGTTCTTGAGGCCGCGGTCGGTGACCTGGTTGGCGGTGTTGGCCGGGCTGACCATAGCCACGTGGCTGGGAGCCAAAGCGGCGCTGGAAGGAATCGCCACGCCGGAGTTGAGCGTGCCCACGACCGCCAGAATGCTGGTGTCGGCGGCAATTTTACGGGCGGCGGCGGTGCCGGTGGCAGGATCGGCTTGATCATCGTAGCCAGTCAGGCTGAGATCGTAGCCGAGTTTTTTGAACTGGGGGACGTATTCGTTGACGGCGAGCTGAGCGCCGTTCTTGATTTGCGAGCCGAGGTCGGACTGGCCGCCGGAGAGCGGGGAGAGGCTGGCGATCTTGAGAGAGGTTTGGGCGCTGGCCGAACCTAAAGCCAAGCTACCGATCAACGTCAGGGCAAGAATACTGGTTTTTTTCATAAGCCTCCAAGTGCCGTCAAAGCGGCAACAGGTTAAGTGGGAACTGGGGACAGTGTATGAGGTACTTAATGCGATGTCAATGTTGGACTCATGGCCTGCCACGCAATTGTCGTTAAATAAACATTGATTGGAAGGTATATTATTGCGAGCTGATCAAGGACTGAGCAATTCTCACTCATTTAACGCTCCAATACTCATCGGCTGGCCTGTTCAGCGCCAAATTCAAAGCTGGCCTCAGACCAATTCGAGGTACTGCCCAATTTCCCAGGGATGAACCACCGAAGCGTAGCTGCGCCACTCGGCCCGCTTGGCCCGCAGGTAGTGCTCGAGGGCGTGTGCGCCCAGCGCCCCGGCGATCACCTCATCGCGCTCCAGGTCGTCGAGGGCGTCGTAGAGGTCACGGGGCAGCTCGCGGACGCGGTGGTGGCGCTTTTCGCGCACCGTCATTTGGTAGATGTTGCGCTGGATAGCTGGTGGCGGCACCGTTTTTTGCGCGATGCCGTCGAGGCCCGCCGCCAGCATCACCGCTAAGGCCAAATACGGATTACAGCTCGGATCGGGCAAGCGGAACTCGGCGCGGGTGGAGTTGCCGCGCTTGGCCGGAACCCGCACCAGGGCCGAGCGGTTGGAAGTGCTCCACGCCACGTTGACCGGCGCTTCAAAGCCCGGCACCAGGCGCTTAAATGAATTGACCGTCGGGTTGGTCACGGCGCACATGCCGGGGGCGTGTTCGAGCAGACCGCCGATAAAGTGCAGCGCGGTGTCGGAAAGCTCGAATTCGCCGGCTTTGTCGTAAAAAGTATTGTCGCCGCCTCTAAAAAGAGAGAGGTGAACGTGGAGGCCGCTGCCGTTGACGCCCGCCACCGGCTTGGGCAAGAAGCTGGCCAGCAGACCGTATTCCAGCGCCACCCGTTTGACCACGAACTTGAAGGTGCTGATGGCGTCGGCGGCGGCCAGCGCGTCTTGATAGCGGAAATCGATCTCGTGCTGGCCCGGCGCGGCTTCGTGGTGAGCGCCCTCGATTTCAAAGCCCATCTCGACGAGTTTGTTGGTGATTTCGCGGCGGATACGCTCGCCTTTGTCGATTGGGGCTAAGTCGAAGTATCCGGCCTGATCGTTGGTCAGGGTGGTGCCGCGCCCGCCCTCGCCGCGCTCGAACAAAAAGAATTCCGGCTCGGTCCCTGCAAAAAGCTTCAACCCACTTTCGGCGGCTTTGGCGATCTGGCGCTTGAGGACGTGACGCGGATCGCCGGTAAACGGCTCGCCTGACGGCAGCAACACGTCGCAGATGATCCGGGCGACTTTGCCGCGCTCGCCTTCTTCGCGCGAGAACTGCGGGTAAATCAAAAAGGTGGAGAGGTCGGGCGAGAGCAGCATGTCGGATTCTTCGATGCGGGTAAAGCCCTGAATGGAAGACCCGTCAAACATCACGCTGCCGGAGAGGGCTTTTTCAAATTGGCTGCGCGGCACCTCGATATTCTTGACGGTGCCCAGCACGTCGCTAAATTGCAGGCGCAAGAAGTTGACGTGGCCATCGTGCAGCCGCTGCAAGATTTCGGCTTGGGTCGGTGAAACGGATTCGGCTGAGTTCATAAAAACCTCGCAGCGAGTAAAAGGAGGTGAGGGTGGGGGAAACGGGGATGAAGGTGAAGGCTCCATTATTTTAGCCAACTGGCCTGCTGGGGGCGCTCAGGCTCTTGGCCGCCAAGTTGATCAGGGGCGCTGAAAGCCAGCTGCACCTTGCAAAATGTAGCAACAAAGCTGTCCCAATGTTCGGATTCAAAGAGTCAAAACGCGCTAAGACTTGAATCAGCACAGAGAAACGAGCCGGAAAGAGGCAAGTTGTCTGACAAATCGTTGACGCCATTTTATGCTGTCCTTTATACTCACACGAAGCCGGAAGACGTTGCGACCTTTTACCCAAAAGCGCGACTCCTTTCCAGAAAGGCTCAGACCTGCTCAGTCCTGCATCCTCAGCACCGCACCCAAGGAGAACGCATGAATCAAGACTTTGAAGTCGTCGCCGCCGCCCGCAACTGGCGGGTTGACGTTGAGCAGCATTACAGCCCCAGCCAAGTGATGAGCGAAGTGTTCGGTTCAGATGTTCTGACGCTCGAAACCCTGCGCCAGCGCTTATCGAAGCCGATGTTCAGGAGCCTGCAGGCCACCTTGGAGCGCGGCGAGACGCTGGATTCCAAAATCGCCGACGCGGTGGCGCTGGCCATGAAAACCTGGGCGATGGACAAGGGAGCCACCCACTACACCCACTGGTTCCAGCCGCTGACCGGCGGCACCGCCGAGAAGCACGACAGCTTTTTGACGCCCAGCGGTGACGGCACGGCGCTGGCCCAGTTTTCCGGCGGCGAACTGATTCAGGCTGAGCCCGACGCGTCCAGCTTTCCTTCGGGCGGCCTACGGGCCACCTTCGAAGCGCGGGGCTACACCGCCTGGGATCCCTCCAGCCCGGCCTTTATCATGCGCCACGCCAACGGTGCGACCTTGTGCATCCCCACAGCCTTCGCGTCGTGGACCGGCGAAGCGCTCGACCTCAAGACCCCGCTGCTGCGCTCCATAGAAGCGCTCAACAAAGCGGTGGTTCCGGCGCTCAGTTTGTTCGAAAAGCCGGTGAGCCGGGTCAGCAGCAGCCTCGGCGTGGAGCAGGAATACTTTTTGATTGACGAAGACTATTTCTACCGCCGCCCCGATTTGGTGATGACGGGCCGCACCCTCTTCGGCGCAAAGCCCCCACGCGGCCAAGAACTCGAAGACCATTACTTTGGCGCAATTCCTGACCGGGTGCTGAGCTTCATGACCGATTCGGAGTTGCAGCTCTACGCGCTGGGCATTCCGGTCAAGACCCGCCACAACGAAGTCGCGCCGGGCCAGTTCGAGATCGCTCCGGTTTACGAGCACAGCAACGTGGCCGCCGACCACCAACAACTGATTATGCAAATTCTGCGTAACACCGCCCGCAAGTACGGCTTGGTGGCTCTGATGCACGAAAAACCCTTCGCGGGCATCAACGGCTCCGGTAAGCACTGCAACTGGAGCATGGGCACCGATTTGGGCGACAATCTTCTTGAACCCGGCGCGACCCCGCACGAAAACTTGCAGTTTCTGTTTTTTTGCTCGGCGATCATCAAAGCGGTGGACGAACACCAAGACCTCCTCAGAATCAGCGTGGCCTCAGCCAACAACGATCACCGTCTGGGTGCCAACGAAGCGCCGCCTGCGATTATCAGCATCTTTTTGGGCAGCGAACTCACTGAAATCTTGGACAGGATTTCCAGCGGTGTGGGAGGGCGCGGCGCAGCAGCGGGCTTTTTGGGCCTGGGCTCTAATGTGTTGCCGCAAATTCCGCGCCACGCTGGAGACCGCAACCGCACCAGCCCGTTTGCCTTCACCGGCAACAAGTTCGAGTTCCGCGCGGTGGGCAGCTCGCAGAGTGTTTCCTTTCCAGTCACGGTGCTCAACACCGTCGTGGCCGACGCGGTGCAGGCGCTGAGTGCCGAACTCAAAGCCAAGCTCGATGGCGGCATGGACCTTCAGGCGGCGGTGGGCGAATTGGTCAAGGCGACTTACGAAAAGCACAGGCGCATCGTCTTTAACGGTGACGGCTACGCCGACGAGTGGCACCAAGAAGCCGAGCACGAGCGCGGCCTGCTCAACATGCGAACCAGCTTGGACGCCATCGCGCATTTGACCGACGCCAAAAACGCAGAGCTGTTTGCCAAGTACCAAGTTCTGAGTGACCGCGAACTGGCCGCACGCCAAGAGATCATGTACGACATCTATTTCAAGAGCGTCAACATCGAGGGCGAAACCACCGAGTCGGTGGCCGCCACCCAGATCATGCCCGCCGCGCTGGCGTACTTGGCCGAGCTGAGCGGCATCAAGCAGGGCAGGGCCGCCGCCGCCATCTCTGAAGAAGTGGCCGCCGCCGCCGACGAGATGTATGACGCCGTGTGCAAGTTGCGCGTGGAGAATGCGGCGGAGGGCGGCGAAGAAATTCAAGACAAAGCCCACCACATGCAGAGCAACGTGCTGCCCGCCATGCAAGCGGTGCGGGTGGCTGCCGACAAACTGGAAAAAGTCGTCGCCGCCAAACACTGGCCGATGCCGACTTATCGGCAGATGTTGTTTGTCAAATAGGGCGGACAAGTAGAACGAAGTTGGAGGCAGGGTGCCGACTTACAGGCAGATGTTGTTTGTGAAGTAAGATTTTAGCGTTAATGGGGCCACTAGAGGAAAGCTTGGCGGCCTCTTTTTGGTGCTTGGCTCGGAGCTTGTCGCCTTTACGGAAAAGAACTGAAACCAAACCCCTTAGGGCTTGGCCATTTCTTTGGCTTTTTGACTGGCGACTCACTCCCGCTCATACGCCGCTTTCGCCTCCCGCTTTCCGCGCTAAACTGCTGTTTATGCTCAACATGCTGCGCCGCCCGCAAGTCACGCCCGCCATGCTGGCCGAGGGGCTATCGGCGCTCGGGCTTGACGGCACTCAGCACGCCATTGTCCACGCCAGCCTGCGGGCCTTCGGGCAAGTCGAGGGCGGAGCGCCCGCGCTGCTCGGCGAACTGATGCGCCGCACGGCCACTCTCAGCGCACCTTCGTTTACTTACGCGACTTTGCTGCGTGCGCCGACCTCGACCATTTATGCCCATTTTAGCCGCGAAAGCCGGGTCAGCCGCGACATCGGGCGGCTGCCGCAACTGCTGGTCGAGCGGCCCGACGCCCTGCGCTCTTTTCATCCGGCGCTGAGCTTCGTGGCGGTGGGCCAAGAAGCCCGCGCCGTCGTGGAAGCCCAGTCGCTGCTCAGTCCATACGGCCCGATTGGAGCGCTCTACGACCTCGACGCGGTGGCTCTGCTGCTCGGCGTGGATCATTCCAGCAACACCACTTTGCACTACGGCGAGTATTTGGCGGGCGTGCCGCTGCTGACGCGCTACGTGCCGCTCAGCGGCCAGGTGGTGCCGACGGCTTTTCCCAATTGCTCGGCAGATTTTGAAAATATCGCGCCGCATGTGCAGGGCCACCACGTCACGGTGGGCCGCGCCCAGCTCAGCGCTTACCGCGTGCGCGACTTGGTGGACGGCGTACAGGCATTTTTGGCTCGGCATCCCGAGGGCATGCTCTGCACTTATCCGTCTTGCCGCTGCCAAGAAGTGCGCCGGATGATCCGTGCTGACGGTCTGACCCCCAGAACGCAACTGGGACGGGCAACCGGAACGCTCGAAATCGCGGGAGACTGAACCACGCAAGACTAGAGGAGGAGAAGGTGAACTGGACGCTTGAAGTGGTGGTGGTTCCCGTGAGCGATGTCAGCCGTGCCAACGCTTTTTACTCGGAGCAACTCGGCTTCCGGGTAGATCACGACACCCAAGTCAGCCCGACTTCCCGCGTGGTGCAGTTGACGCCGCCGGGGTCGGGCTGTTCGGTGGTGCTGGGAAACGCTCTTCAGCAGATGGCCGCTGGCTCACTCAAGGGACTGCAATTGGTGGTCAGCGATCTCCGCATCGCCCACGCCGAGTTGACCCGGCGCGGCGTGAAGGTCAGCGAAGTCAGCGTCATCGGTGCGGGAGGGCGGCGCACTGCCCAAGACGGCGAGGCGCTGAACTACGTCGGCTTCATCTTCTTCAGCGATCCAGACGGCAACGCTTGGGCGGTTCAGCAAATCGATTCGCGTCAGTAAATCATCTGCGCTGAGTCATCCGCGCTGCCCAGCGCTCTAAATCTCGCCCGAATCGATGAGTGCTTTGGCCCGCTGAACGTGGGTTTCGAGGTCGCCGCCTTCCACCGCGACTTGGTCGGTCACGTCTACGCCGTCCACCTTGATCCAGCCCTGCGGCCCGTCATCTCTGCCACCCCACGAGGAGGGAAGCGCCACGTCCACTTGATCGGCTTGGATCAGGCGGCCTTTGTATTCGGTTTGCATGGCCCTAGCCTAGCGTGAGCGCCCTGACCAGACCTAAAAAAAGATTGGCCCAGCATTTACATTTACCAACGGCCCCCGACTCGTTTTGCCTCCCCCACCGGCCCCCAGCTTGAACTCACCCTTATACTGCTGAAATGATTTCATCTTCCCCCACGTCTCAAGTGCCGGTACCGGGAGCGGGCGGTGTGGTGCTGCGCGGCCGCCGGGTGCTGCTGGTGCGCTACAAAAGCGGTGACTGGGCTTTTCCCAAAGGTCACCTCGAAGCGGGCGAAAGCGCCCAGCAAGCCGCCGTGCGTGAGGTGCGGGAAGAAACCGGCGTGCAGGCCAGCATCGCCGGCGAGTTGCCCACCACCCACTACACCAATGACCGGGGCGAGGCCAGAGCCATCACTTGGTTTTTGATGGAGGCCAGCACCGAAGCGGGCGAACTCGAAAGCACGTTTATTGAGGGCGGTTTTGTAAGCGCCGACGAAGCGCTGAGCACGCTGAGCTTTGATGAAGACCGCGAGCTGCTCCGCGCCGCTCTCAAGCAAGCTGGACGTGAAGGATGAGCCTGCACAGTTTGGAAGGCTTTACGCCGCAGATTGACGAATCGGCGTTTATTGCCCCCAGCGCCGACGTGATCGGGCGCGTGGTGATCGGCCAAAACGCCTCGGTGTGGTTTGGCGCGGTGCTGCGCGGCGATTTGGAGGCGATCACAGTGGGAGAAGGCAGCAACGTGCAAGACGGCGCGGTGCTGCACACCGACCCCGGCTTTCCCTGCACTCTCGGCCAGAACGTGACGGTAGGCCACCGCGCCATCGTTCACGGCGCGGTCTGCGCAGACGGCAGCTTGGTAGGGATGGGCGCGGTGATGCTCAACGGCAGCCGCCTCGGCAAGGGCGCGGTGCTGGGCGCGGGGGCGCTGCTCCCCGAAGGCCGCGAAGTGCCGGACGGAATGCTGGCGGTGGGCGTGCCGGCCAAAGTCATCAAGGCCGTGGACGCAGCAGGCAACGCCGCCAACTACGTCGCCAATGCGGCCCGCTACCGTGCTGAACTGAAGAGTGCTAACTCAGCCAAAGCCCAAGGAGACGGCTCCCGTGACCAATAATCCTCAGCCAGAAGGTGAAGGCAAAGACGCCAAGCGCCGCACAGCCCCGCGCCGCAACGCGCCCGAACAGCCCCTCACCGAAAAAACACCGCAGCCCGAGGCGGAAAGCGGCGAAAGCAGCCTGGCGGGCTTGCTCGACGGTTTGATTTTGCCGGAAGACCTGCTGGTGGAAGGCCGCGAAAGCAGCGCCAAGTCCCCTGTAGACACGGACGGCAAAACAGAGCTGCACCTCAGCGTCTCGCCCCAGACACAAGCGCAGGCGCAAGTGGGGAGCGCAAGCGCCATGATGGTCACGGCGCTCACACCGATGTTTCCCGGCACCACGCCGTTTCTGGCCCGCTTTCTGCCTGCCGTGACGCCAAGCCACACCGGCATCCAAACAGGATTTTGCAACTTACACGACTTCCTGCGCTTTTTGCACGACCAGAATTGGTACGGCTTTTTGCACGCGGGCCTCGGCGAGCAGGCCGCTTACGTGCTGGTCTACGAAGGCCGCACCGTGGCGGCGGCGGGCCTGAGCAGCACCGGAGAGCAGGCGCTGGGCGAACTGCTGCACCTCTACGACCAGGGTGCGCCGCTGTCGGCTTATCCGCTCGATCAGCGCCTCGCCCACATTCTCAGCGGGGTAGGCAGCCGGGCGTGGAAGTTCAATCTCACCGACGATTTTACCGGGCTGCACTCGCGCCCCGGCGAAGCGGTGTTTTACGATCAGGGGCAAGTGGTGGCGACCTTACCCGCCGGCCTGTCGTATGAGGGGGCTTTTCCCGCGCCGCTGCGCCCACAAACCCTGATTTTGCCGCGCAGCTTGGCCGGCTGGGCGCATCACGGCTACGTAGCGACTTTGCGCGGACGCGACGCGGTCAACGCCATTACTGCCGCTTACCAGAGCTTCCGCGCCCGCTATGGCCAAGATGGGCTGAGTTTCCAAAAAGCCTTGGTGGACGGCCTGACTCCCGCCGAATACGCCCTGCGCCGCGACGTTGCCCTGCACGATCTGGAAGCCCTCCTCAAAGAACTCATCGGCGCTGGATATTTGAAAGAGGACTGAATAAGGCGCTGCATGTTCTTAACCAACAGCACTCACCGAAGGCCCCAACCCAAATGAACTTATCTCCTGACCCCATTACCCTTGCCATCGAAACGGCCACGCCTTATCTGGCGCTGGGATTGCTGACGCCGCACGGCGAATTTTGCGAAGTGCGCCAAGTCGGGCGTGCCCACGCCGAGCAGCTTCCTGCCGCTCTGGAAATGTTGTTCGCGGCAGCCAATCTGCCAAAAAGCGCCGTGCAGCAAATCGTGATCGGCACTGGGCCGGGGTCGTATACCGGCGTGCGGGTGGGGGCCAGCTACGCGCTAGGACTGGGCCGCGCCATCGGTGCGCCCGTGCTGGGCATCGGCACCTTGGAGAGTTTGATCGACGCCCAGCACGAGGGAGAGCAGGCCGTCTCGCTGGACGCCCGCAAAGGCCAGCTTTACGGCGCGGTGTACCGGGTCAGCGGCGGCAGCATCGTTCAAACGCTGCTGCCCGCCGCCAAGTACGACCAAGCCGACTTTGCCGAGCGGGTCAGCGCTTATGTGTGGCGGCAAGACCCCGCTCCCGACGCTGCGGCTTTGGCCCGCGCCGGAAGGCTGAGCGGCGCGGCGAAATGGACCCTACAGTATTTGTGAAAGCCGACTTGTTCGAGTCCACTTTTTCTGATGAGGCTGTGAGTATGAGGCGCACTCGGCTCATCACGCAGACCTTAGAATGAGCGCTGTGATTCTGCGCCGCCTCGCTCAAATTTTTGCTGTGTTGCTGGTGGCGGCGCTCCTGCTGATCGCGTTTGGCCCGGCCCTTTACGGCCCAGCCCTGCTGGCCAGAGTGGGCGGACCTTATCAGCTTTCGGCGGCGTCCGTCAGCGGGCCGCTGTGGAACGTCTCGGCGCAGGGTTTGAGTGTCAAGGGGCCGGGGGTGAGCGTACGGGCCGAGCAAGCCCAAGTGGGCCTCGCGGCGCTGAGCCTCGGCGACAAAACGGCGCGGCTGAATCTGGCCCTCAGCGGCGGCGTCATCAATTTGACACTCAAAGACCTGTTCAAGAAAAGCGCGGGGGCAACGCCCAGTTTGCCGCTGACTATCTTGCCGGGAAACGTCTCCATCAAAGATGTGCGCCTCAACTTCAACGGAAAGGGAATGGAGATTCCCAACGGGCACTTTGCCGTGTCGGGCAGCAGCACCGGCGACAATCAGGGCCAACTCAAGCTCAGCGGGCAAACCGACTACGGCGACGTGAACGCGGCCCTGAACTACGCCGAGAAGAACGGCGAGCTGAGTGGCAAAGCCGACTTTACAGCCGACGCCCGCTTGGTCAATTTTTACTGGCGGCCCGGCGGCGTTACGGCGGGCCGGGTCACGGGGCAGTACCGGCTCAGCGGCGGCCAGTTGGAAGGCGATTTTAAACTGGTCGGCGGCGCGGTGCGGGTTCCTGAAGCCAAGTTCGTGGAAATTGGGCCGGTCTCAGGCCGGTTCACCCACCGGGGCGACGTGATTCAGGGGCAAATCAGCGGGCAAGGCTTGGGCGGCCCCGTCACGGCGCAGGCCAAAGTGGATCTGGCCGCCCAGCGCTTTGAGGTCAGGGCCCAAGCCAGCCCGACCTTGACCGCTTTGGGCAAAGCGCTTAAGTTGCCTGCCAGCGGCGCAGTGCAGCTCTCGGCGCAGGTCAGCGGCTGGAAGACCGTGAAGGCCAGCGCCCAGCTTAAGAGCGCTCAGGGCCAATTCGTCAATATTCCTTACCGTGAGCTGGGAGCCGATTACGCTTTCGCCTTTGCCAAAGGGCACATCCAGCAAAACACCTTGCGGTTCGGAGCGCAGGCCCGTTTGTTGGGTGAACGCCAGCAGATCGCGGGCAACTGGACCTTCAACAAAAGCGGCGCAGTGACGCTGAGCGGCCGCCTGGCCCAGAAGCCGCTCAACTTGAGCGGCCAGATCAATGCCAAAAACAAACTGACAGTGGCGGGCACGGGCCTCGGCGGGCCGGTGGAAGCCAGTTATCAACTCACCCAGCGCGAGCTGAGCGCGACGCTGCGCCCCGACGTTTACACCCTGACGGGCCGGCTCTCGGTGGCGGGCAAAGTCAACGATTTGGCGCTGAGCGCTTCGCAACTCAAAGTCGGGCCGCTGACGTTCAGTGGGCGGGGCCGCCTGAACGAAAAAGGCTTACAGGCCAGTTTGGACGAATCGGCGGGCGGCTCCGTCTCGGTGGAGACTGACCGCCGCTTCGTTGGAACGTGGCAGGCTGACGGGTTGGGCTTAGCGAGCATCAAGGCGGATGGCAGCGGCGCGATTGATCTCATCAAGGGACTCAGCGGGCAACTCAGCGCCGAGGTGACCAGCGTCTCCAGTTCGCTCAGCGGCCCGGTCAAGCTTAATTGGCTGACCCGCACAGGCACTTGGCAAGCTGGAGATCAACGCCTGACCTGGAACGGTGAAACGTTTGGCGTGATCGCCAGCAACTTAAAAGCCGCAGGCCTGATTGTCAACGGGGCGGCCAATTACCGCACCGACACCCGCCAAGCCAGCATGCAGGCCACCACCAACTTGCTAGGCGAAGTGCAGAAGCTGGCGGGCCAGTGGACGGCGAATCGGGGGGGACGTTTTAGCCTCGTCGGGCAACTTCTCAAGGAACCTTTGAATTTGAGTGGGAAACTCGGCGCGCAAAATCAAGTGAGCTTACAAGGTCGGGCCATCGGCGGGCCAGTTCAGGCCAACTTCAATCCAGCCAGCTTGCAGCTCAGCGCTCAGCTTGAACCCAGCCTTTACGGCGTCACCGGCAAAGTCGCGGTCAGCGGCCAGCCGAACGACTTGGCGATCAAGGCCCAAGCGGTCAAGGTCGGGCCACTGACCCTGAACGGTCAAGGGCAATTCAAGCAAGGCCGGGTGCAGGCCAATTTCAGCGAAACGGGCGGCGGCGTGCTGGGTGTGAGTGGGCCGCTCAACGATCTGACGTTCAAAGCTCAGGGCGTCAAAATCGGGCCATTGACGTTGGCGGCGCAGGGCAAACTGAATGATTCAGGCTTGCAGGCCAGTGTGGACGAAGCGGGAGGCGGCACGCTCTCCGTGAGCACCAACCGGCAATTTGTGGGAACGTGGCGAGCTGACAGGTTGGGTTTGGTGGGGATCAGCGCCAACGGCAGCGGGGCGATTGACCTCACCAAAGGCCTCAGCGGACAGCTCAGCGCTCAGGTGCCCAGCGTCTCCAGTGCGCTCAGCGGCCCCGTCAAGCTCAATTGGCTGACCCGCACAGGCACTTGGCAAGCCGGTCAGCAGCGCCTGACTTGGAACGGCGATACCTTTAGCCTCAAAGCCGACCACCTGAAGGTGCAGGATTTCAGCATTGGCGGCCAAGCGGCTTACCGCCTGACCGACCGCCGCGTAACGGGGCGACTGACCGCCAGCGGCAACGGCGTCAACGTGGTGGCGACGGGCCAAGGGCAGCAAGCCAGACTCAGCGGCACCGTGCGCGGCGTGGGGGTGCAGGCGCTCAGCGATTTGCAAGCGCCCTTCACGACGCGGGTCCAAGTCAACGGGGCTGACCTCGCGGGCAAGCTGAGTCTGAGCAGCACAAACGGCGTCAACTTCAATTTGCAATCCGGCAAGCAGAGTGCTCAGGGCAGCCTCGAGGGCCAAAACTGGAACGTCACCGGCGGAGTGGATTTGGCGGCGCTGCGCCCGCTGCTCGGCGTGGGCACGCCCGCACTCAGCGGCAACCTCCAGCTCAATCTGGCCGGACTCGGCGGCACGGCCAAGCTGCAAGCCAGCCTCGCGGGCGCTCAGGTCGGCGGCACCTTGACCCGGCAAAACGGTGCGGTGTCGGCCAACTTGAGCGGCCAGCTCAGCGACCTCACGGCGCAGCTCAGCGGCCAAGTCTATCCGCAAGTTCAGCTTTCCGGCCCAGTGACTTGGCGCGGCGTGGGCGGCCCGCAAACCGTGAGCGCCCAGCTCAGTGGTTCTTACGGCGACCTGCGGGTGCGGGCCTCCGGTCAAACCAGCGCCATCGACACCGGCAGCGTGGCCCTGCCGTCTCAGGCGCTGCGGCTGGAAGGCAGCCTGACCCCCACGCTGGCCCTCAACAGCAGTTGGGGCGACCTCGGCCTGATGTACAAGGGCGGCGAAGTCTCGGCGCGGGGTCAGCAGACGCTGAGCGCGGCGGGACAGGCCGGGCAAGTCCGCGTCGACGCCACCTGGAAACCGGATTACAGCGGCAACCTCAGCGCAGCCGGCCAGCTCGGCGAGTACGCCTTCAGCGCCTCCGGCCCTTGGACGGCCCTGAAGGTCAACCTCAGCGGCGCAGGCCTGACGGCCACAGGCCGCGCCAACGCCCGCACCCTCGATTACGTTTTAGATGTCGGCGGCTTGTTAAGCGGCGTGAATGTCAGCGGCCAAGTGCGCGGCCAAAAAGCGGCCCTGATCGGCACACTCAAGGCCAGCGACGGACAAGGTGGACAGGCCGACATCAAAGTCAACTCGCTGAACAGCTTCACGCTGGACGCCCAAAACTTCAAAGTGGCGGGCCAGACTTTGCAGGGCAAACTGAGTGCCAAAAACGGCCAGCTCAGCGGCTCGGCCAAGCTGGGGCCGCTTGATGTGAAGGCCAAAGACGGACGGTTCACGGCCTCCGGCACGCTCTATCAACACCAAATCAACGCCAGCGGGCGGCTGAACTTGCCCACGGCGCTCAGCGATCTTAAGCTCAAGGTGGACGGGCCGTATCTCAGCGCACAGGCCAGCGGCAGCGGCAGCAAGCTGCTGGGAAGCGTGCGGCTCAAGGCCCAGCAGTACGGCAGCGGAGCGCTCAGCGCCCAACTTCCGGCGCAGGACTTGCCGCTGGAGGCGTCGCTCTCTCCCCTGTCGGTCAAGGTAGGCGGACTGCGTTACGCGGGCGCCAACTGGAGCGGCGACACCCGCGTGCGCTACTCCATCAATAAAAAGCCCAGTTCTTTGCGCTTGATCGGCAATGGAAAGACGCTCAGCGCCGCGCCGCAGGGTACACTTTTGGCGGGTCAAGTCAAGGTCTTGCCAGAATTTGGCGGCACACTCAAGGTGAATTTGGCCGAGTTGGAAGCCGCGCTGCCGCCCACTTTGTTGCCCGCCAGCGTCAAAACCAACCTCGTGCCGGGCGTGCTGAGTGCCCAACTCTCCCTGAGCGGTGCGGCGCTCAGCCTCAGCGGTGGGCGCTGGCAAGGTGAAGTGCTGGGCCTGAGCGGACAGGTCGGCTGGAGCGGGAAGCTCACCGCCAAAGCGCTGCTGACTTTGCCGACTTCGCGGCTGCCGATCAGTTACGACGGACAAGACCTGCGCCTGCAAAACGCGGTGCTGGACGCTCAAGCTCTCAGGCCGGTCTTGGAAACTTTGAATGCCTCTTTGGCCGACTTAAAAGGCCAGCTCCGGGCCGACGTGACCGTGCCCGGCCTTGACTTTGCACGGGCCAGCGGAGAGGCCAAGGTGGATTTGAGCCTCAATCAGCAGGCCGCACGGGGCCAACTCAATCTGCGTGGGGGCCAGCTCAGCGCCGCGCTCCGCAGCACCTTGGGCGGGCAAGCGCTTTCGGTCACAGGGTCGCTGTACCCACAGGCCGACGCTACTTTTGAAGTTGGCGGCGTGCGCGGCACCGTCACAGGGGACGCCCGCAGCTTGGACGCCAACACCAGTTGGATGGCCCAAGCCGCCGGAACGTTTACCGCCGGCCCCCTTCAGGGCCGTTCAGTGACAGCAAGAGCCAGCCTCAGCCCCCAGATCGCCAGTCTCAGCGGCGTACTGGACGGCCTGAATCTCGATTTAAGTGCTCAGAAGGCGGCGAGCGAGTGGACGGTGGAAGGCACCTTCAACGCCGCCGATCTCAAGCCTCTGACCGGACAAGTCGGCCAAGTGGCCGGAACGCTTTCCGGCACGCTCAGCAAGCTCACGGCGCAGGCCAGCGGCGACTTTGCGGGCGTGGCTTTTGAAGTCCCGGCCACCTATCAGAGCGGCGTCGTCACTCTTCAAGACGCTCAACTGAGCCGCCCACTCGGCAACTCACCCAGTGACGGCTCAGCGCGGGCCAGCCTCAGCGGGCAAGCTTATCCGGCGCTTGATTTGAGCGGCAGCGCCACCCTAACGGCCTACGCCCCCGGCACCTACAGCCTCAGCGCGTCGGGAGCTTACGCGGCTCCCCGACTGGCGCTCGGCGGCGTGCTGACTTCGGACGTGCTGGGCTTCGGCCTGACTGGAACGCGCTTGGATGCGGTGTTAAAAGGCCAAGACTTCGTGGTGACGGCGCAGGGCGGGCCGCTGGCCGGAGTGGCGCGGGGCCGCACCGACGCGCCCAATTACCTTCAGACTGCCAACCTGACTCTGCACGCACCATACCGAAACGGCGACACCAAATTGCAACTCGATGGCCCGCTGAGCTGGAACGCCAAGACCGGCTGGGGCGGAGCGCTGAGCGTGGTGGGTGACGCGCCGGGCGGAGCTTTAAGCGCCCAACTCAGCGGCAACGGCCCGCTGAAGGTGCAGGCCAGCCTCGGCCCAGCTCAGCTCAGCGGCCAGTTTTCAGCCAGCTTGCCCACTTCGCCCAACGGCAGCCTCAAACTGGCTTCTCTGGACATCGGCGCGTTTTGGCAGCGGCCACAACTCCTGCGCCTCAGCGGAATAGCCGACCTGGGCGGCTCCAGTTGGGCCGACCTCAGCGCTCAGTTCAGCGGGCAACTCGAAGACGCCGACGGGCAACTCAGCGGCGACCTCAGCGGCGAGTATGCGGCGGGGCAAGCCAAGCTCAGCTTAAACGGCCAAGCCCTTCAGGGTTCGGCAAAGCTGAGCGGCGCTGAGTTCACGGCCTCGCTGAACGCGGCTGGGGTCACGCTCTCGCGCTTGCTGCCGCCCTCGCTGGGGGTCGGCTCGCTGCGCTTGTCTGGTACGGCGCAGGCCAGCGGTTCCACTTCGGCAGGTCTGATCAGCCTGAGCGCTCAAAACCTCTCGCTCAGCGGCCAGCAAAGCGCCGTCGGAGACTTCAGCGTCAGCGGCTCAGCCCGCTACAGCGGCGGAGTGGCGCGGGCCGATTTGACCGGGCGGGCTTACGGCGGCGATCTCAGCGCGACCGGCAGCTTTCAAAATGGCCTGCGAATCAAAGCCAGCGGTCTGACTTTAAAACAGTACGGCGTCACGGCGGCCAGCGGCGACCTCGTTTTGCGCGGCGATTATTCCAATCCCACGCTCAGCGGCGTGCTGCGGGCCACGCGGCCTGAAGGCGAGGCCACGGCCACTGTGTCGGGCCAGTTGCAAGACCCGCAAATTCACCTCAAAGCTGCTCTGACTGGCCCTTACAGCGGCACGGTTTATGCCGACGCGGCGCAGCTCAACCTTGCCCAGCAAACAGCTCAGCTTCACCTCTACGGCAATGTGACGCAGGCCAAAACGGACAGTGCCCAAAAAGGCAGCAACTGGCTCAACCTCGATCTGCGCGGCGTCTGGCCCAAGCTCAGCGGAGAGGCCACCGCCCGCCTCGTCAGTTTGCGCCAACTCGGGTTCAACGAACCGGTCAAGCTGATCGGCAGCGGCGACGGCTCGTACCAACTCAGCGCCGGCAGCCTCGGCAGCGGGCAACTCAGCCTTACTGGCCTCAACCCTGTGGTGAAGGCCAGCGCCACCCTGACACCGCTCGCCCTGATCGGCGCGGAGGGCAACGGACAACTGAACGCCAGCTTGAGCGGGCCGCTGACCGATTTGCGCTTGGTGGCCAGCGGCACCTTCAGCAAGCTCAGCCGCAGCGGGGTGAGCCTCCCCACCACCTCGCTGAGCCTTTCCGGTTCGCTCACCGCACTCCGGGGCGAGGTGCGCCAAAACGGCGCGGCAGTCGGCAGCTTCGACGGCCAGCAACTGCGGTTCACCAATCTCAAAGCGGCGGCAGCGGGCCTTGATCTGACCGCCAGCGGCAACGCCAACCTGAGTGGACAGAACAGCGGCGAAATCAGCGCCCAAGTCAGCGCAGCGGGCGCGGCCAACGGCGCGGCCAAGCTGACCTACGGCGCGGCGGGCCTCACGGCGGCGGGGCAACTGACGGCGGCAGGCTTTGCAGGAGCGTTCGACGTAGCGGCCACTCAAAAAAGCGGTTGGAGCGGCCAGGTCTCGCTCAGCGGCGGGCCGGTCATCAGCGGGGTGGGAGCCGTGCTGAGCGCGGGCACGCCGCTGAGCCTCTCGGGGCCGTTTGCCGCCCCGAGGCTCAGCGGCACACTGGGTTTGGTGGGCGCACAAGCTCAACTGACGGCCAGCAGCGGCGGCGCACGCCTCACCCTTCAGGACGGCCCCACCACGCGGGCCAGCGGTAGCCTGAGCCTACTCAAAACAGGGAGTGGCTATGTCTGGGAAGGCGAAGGCCGCCTCATCCGGCCGGAAGGTGAACTGGACTTGGGCCTGAGCGGAGAAGCGGCCAACCCGCAAGCCCAGCTCAGCTTCCGGCGCGGCGAGTGGACGGCGCACGGCGAGGGCAACTTGAAAGGTGCTCAGCTCCAATTGTCAGACGGCGTGAAGAGCGGCAATTTGAGTTATGACGGCCAGACTTTCAGAATCAGTGCAGAGCAGCTCGATCTGGCCCGCCTGCACATCGGCGACCTCAGCGGGCAAGTCAGCGCGGTGGGGGCACTCGACAACAAACTCAGCGGCTCGGCCAGCCTCAGCTTCAGCAATCTCAGCAGCGGAGCAGTTTTGCCTTATTTTGAGTTGCCGCTCACCGGTTCCGGCTCTGCCCAAGTCAAATTCGCCAACGGCAAAGGGCAAGTGCAGGCCAATGTCACCGCGCCTTACGGCCAAGTTGTGCTCAGCGCCGAGCAAAATGCGGCGGGTGGGCGCTGGAGCGGCAGCCTCAAAGGCCAACTCACCAAAGATCAGGGCCGGATTTTGGCGGATGTCAGCTTAGACGACAGCGGCGCGGGCGGGCAGCTCAAGCTGGAAAACTTGCCGCTGAACGTCTCCAACTTGCCCGTTAAGTTGAACGGCACAGTGACGCTGGCGGGCCAGAACTTCACGCTGGACGGCGAGGCGGTCACGGACATGGGCCGCGCCGACGTGAGCGGTGACGGCGGCATCGCCGATCTCGCGCCCATTTTGAGCAACTACACCGCCCTCAAACCCAGTGAGGCGGGCTACCGAATTCAGGTGGGCGTCTCCAACTTTGATTTGGCGCAGCTCAAACTCGCTCAGGGCATCGGCGGGGCCATCAGCGGACAACTGACGCTCAGCGCAGACAGCGGCAGCTTCGCGGTTTCGTCCAAAGCCCTGAAGCTGGGCAACGCCAGCTTTCCGGCGCGGATCGACGGCACGCTGGCGGGCGGCGACTGGCGTCTGCGCGGCTACGTGGGCAGCTCCACGCTCTTCGGGGCTGTCACGAATGGGCAGCTCAGCGTTCGCAGCCAGCTCGAAGCGCTGCCGCTGGGCAACATCATTTCCGGCTTTACCGGCAAACTCCCCGGCGACGGCATCGTGACCGGCATCGCCCGCCTTGACGCGCCACTTTCGGACGTGTTGTCGGGCAGCCTGAATGTGGTGGCCGAACGGGTGCGGGTCACGTCGGGGGCAGACACACTCATCGGCTCCGGCACAATAGACTTCCGCAACCGCGAGCTGCGCCAATTCAAGTTGCAGCTCGACGGCGCGGGTCAGTGGCGCATTTCGGGAGAGTACACCCGCCAAAATGTCAATTTGCAGGCGGCCTTTATCAACACCACCTTTACGCCGGTGCTGGCCTTCGTGCCCAGCCTCAGCGGCGTCGCTCCGGCACTCAAAGGCAGCTTGACGCTGAATGTGGGCGGCACTTATGAGCAGCCCACCGCCACCCTCAGCGGCTCGAATTTACTGGGCAGCGTTTCCGGCATCAACGTGCAGGTGCCCAGCCTCAGCGGACAACTCGGCAACGACGGTCAGTTTACGGCGCAGGCCGCCGTGCAGGCGTCGGGCAATTTGGGTACGGCGGGGACACTGCGGGCCTCAGGACAGTTTGCCAACAGCCAGCTCAGCGCCACCGTGCTGCGCTACCAAGGCACCCTGAGCGCCGACCTGCTCGGCAACCTCGGCACCCTGGACGCCAGCTTGACGCAGGGGCAGGGCCGGAACGCCCAGAATCAGGGCACTTGGACGGCTACCGCCGCTGCTCAGCAAGGCGGAACGCTGAGTCTGAGCGGGCAAGTCAGCCCCAGCATTGATCTGAAGGTGGTCGCCCAAAATTACAACTTGCCGGTCCGCAGCATCTACGCCCGCGAAAGCAGCCTCAATGCCGCGCTGAGCGCCAAATCGCTGGGCGAGCAGATTGTCGTCAGCGGCCAGGCCAGCTTTGATCGGCTGATTTTGGGACGGGTCGGTGCGGCGAGCTTGCCCGGCACCGTCAGCAGCGCCACTGGCAACGACCCTCTAAGCAACTTCGTCAGCCCACTGCCCGACGAACTCACTGTCTTCCCCAGCAAAACAGGCGAGAAGCCGGTCAGCCCCTTTCTTCAGCGCGTCGTCTTGCAAGACATTCCCATCACCGCGCCCAACGGCATTCGGGTAGACGAGAATCTGGCCCAAGCCGAACTCTCGGCCTCGCTCACCTTGTCCGGCACGGGCGCTTCACCGAGACTGAGCGGCAACGTCAAGAGCTTGCGCGGCAATTTGCTGCTGCGCGACAACAACTTCAATTTGCAAAATGCCTCGGCCAATTTCGACGGCAGCAGCTTGTATCCGGTGTTCAGCGTCACCGCGCAGGGCCGGGTGCCGGATCAGAGTGGCAAAACCATCGGCGTGCAGCTTCAATCGGACGGCTCCTTCGTGGTGCAGTCGGGGGCGCGGGCGCTGAAACTCGACACCGAGCTGAGCTGCACCACCTGCACCAGTGCGGGCGACTACTCGCAGGCCGAACTCTACTCACTCTTGGCCCTCGGCACGCCCGATATCACCACGGTGGGCAGCAACATCGGCTCACTCGGCCAGAGCGCCATTAGCACCGCGCTGAATCTGTTCGTGCTCAGCGAACTCCAGCGCAACATCGCCCGCGCTCTGGGCGTGGACGTCTTCCGCATTTCCAGCAACCTGATCACCCCAGAGGGCAACCTCGACGCCAAATTCACGGTGGGCACCTACCTCTCCAAGCAGTTTTACGTTCAGTACCAAGTGGACTTGACCGGCAAAGGTCTGTTTGACGCCACCTACACCACCGACGACAACCGCTTTACCTTCAAGGTCAGCACCCCGATCAGCGGCCTTGATCTGCAAACCGTGCGCCCCTCACTGACGGTCGGCTACAACTTCAACGCCAACAACAGCCTGACCCTCGGTGTGCAGTCGGGCCTCGGCACCAGGTTTTCGGTGGGGTACTTGTACAAGTGGTGAGAGGGCAAAAATTCTGGTCTTCCCTGTTCTGGCCACTCGCCACAAAAAAAGCCCAGCACTTTGACTGGGCTTAAAAACTTACACAGAATTTAACTCGGCCCGTTGCCTCCGCGTCGGCCACGGCGGCGGCGGCGGCGGCGGGCTTCGTCGGCGGCACTCTCGGCAGTATCGCCGGTAGCAGTGGCAGTTGCGCTAGCGGCAGGCTGGGGGCGCTGGCTTTGGGCTTCGTTACGGGGCTGACGGGTGTTGCGCGGGGTGTCGCTGCGCGTACCTGCGCCAGCACCGCTAGTTTGGCTGCGGCCCCGAAACTGCTGAGCGCCGCCGCTGCGGTAGCTGCCTTGCTCACGGCCCGGCCCCTCGTCGGGCGGCATGTTCTCCAGCGTCCAATCGCCAAAATACATCCGCTGAACCGTGACGTTCACGGGGCGCAAATGCTCGTTGCGGGGACGGTCTAGGGTGACGACTCGGCGGCGATAGCCGCCGGTGCGCGGGCCGCTGGCGTTTTGAGTGCCGCTTTGCACGCCGCCTTGACGCGGACGCTCCGGGCGGGTATCGGTGCGGGGGTTGTCACTGCGAGGACTATCAGTGCGGGAAGTATCGTTGCGCGAACTGTCACTCCGGGGGCTGTCACGGCGCGGGCCACTGCCCTGCTCACGGCGGGCCGACTGCATAGGCTGGGTGGATTGGGATTGGGCCGACTGGGACTGCGCCGATTGAGCTTGGTCTTGCGGCTCCTGCGCGTCGTCGGGGGCGGCTTGGGGTTCTGCCTCGCCATTTTTACGCGGCAAGAAGCTGCTGAGTTTCTCGCGCTTTTGCGTTTCGCGGTCTTCGCGGCGGCGAGCGCGGGGGCGGTTGTCGTTGCCGTCCATACTGTTCTCCTGAGTTTGTTCTGCTTGAGTGAAGTCAATTTGGCGGGCCAGCGGATTCACACCGCTGATGGTCACGTTGATGTTCTCGCCAATGCGGTAGATGCGCCCAGAAGTGCGGCCTTTGAGGATGCTGGCGTCTTCGATATAAAAGTAGTAGTCGTCGCCGAGGTTGGAGATGTGCAGGCGGCCTTCCACTCCGTTTTCCAGGACCACAAACAGGCCCGAAGCGATCACGCCCGAGACGCGGCCCTCGAAGCTTTCTTCCAAGTGCTCCTGCGCCCACTTGGCTTGGTAATACTTGGTCAGGTCGCGTTCGGCGTCGCTGGCGTTGCGCTCGCGCTCGGAAGTGTGACGGCCCTGCTCGGTCAGCGGCGCGGCGAGGTCGGCCCGTACCCGGTCGGTGACGGGACCGCTCAGCGCCGCCTTGAGCGCCCGGTGAACCAGCAAGTCGGGATAGCGGCGAATCGGTGAGGTGAAGTGCAGGTACTCCTCGAAGGCAAGGCCGAAGTGACCCAGGTTTTCCTCGGCGTACTTGGCCTGCTGCATACTCCTGAGCAGCAGGGTATTGACCACACTTTCTTGACTGGTGCCGCGCACGGCCTTGAGCACCGATTGGTAAGCCTGCGGAGTCGGCTCGCCGCCGGGGAAAGCCAACCCCATGCGGCCAATCGCTCCGCTGACTTCTTGAAAGCGGGCCATCGTCGGCTCTTCGTGGATGCGGAACAGCGTAGGCGCATTTTTTTCGAGGAGAAAATGCGCCACGGCTTTGTTGGCCAGCAGCATCAGGTCTTCGATCATGCCGCGTGCGGTTTCTTCGCGCAGCGGAATGAGCTGCATGTGGCCGTCTTTGTCCACGTCCACTTTGACTTCGCGCAACTTGAAATCGAGACTACCCTCACGCAACCGCTTCTGGCGCAGCTTGGCCGTGATTTTGAGCAGCAGATGTAAGTCGCCTTCCAAGATGCGGGCGCTGCCCTGCAAGGTCGCCACCGCTTCCGAGTAGGCCTGCACCTCGTCGTAAGTCAGGCGGGCTTTGCTGCGAATCACGCTGGGCGTAAAAGCGGTGCTGAGAACTTCACCGTCGCCGGACAGCTCGATCATGGCGCTCATGGTCAGGCGGTCTTCGCCTTCTACCAAACTGCACACCCCGTTGCTGAGGTGTTCGGGCAACATCGGCAGCACCGCGCCGGGGAGGTAAACACTGGTGGCGCGGGCGTAGGCTTCCTCATCGAGCGGGGTGCCGAGCTGCACGTAATGACTCACGTCAGCGATGTGAACGCCCACCACGAAGGTACCTTCCGGCGTCGCCTGAATGTGAATGGCGTCGTCGAAATCTTTGGCGTCGCTGCCGTCGACCGTGAAGATGTGATAGTCGCGCAAATCCAGCCGCTCGCGCAGGGCCGAGTCGGGCAATTTGCGGGGAATGCGCTCGGCTTCCTCCAAAACTTCCGGAGGAAATTCGTCGCGCAGACCGTACTTAACGATCACCGCTTGGGTTTCGGTGGCAGGATCGTCCTCGTTGCCCAGCACCCGCACGATTTCGCCGTACACTTCGTCTTCGCCGGTATCTTCGGGCCAGAACAGTTGCGTCACGACTCTCGCGCCGTTGGGAAGCCCCTCGGTGCCGTCCGGCATCAGCATGATGCGGTGGCGGGCACGGTGGTCGTCGGGCTTGAGGAAAGCGTAAGTGGCCTGGTGATCGAGCGAACCGACGAGCTGCGAGTAAGCGCGGCTGACGATGCGCACCACGGCGGCGCGGGGCGAGCTGTCGCGGCGACTGCGGTTTCCGCCACCGCCGCGCTCATAGCGGTCATTGCCGCCATTGCGGCCCTCGGGGCGAATCAGCACGATGTCGCCGTTCCAGGCTTCAAGCGTTTCGCCTTCTCGAATATAAAAGTCGTCGCCGCCCGAATCGGGGATGACAAAACCAAACCCGCCAGTCGACGCTTGAAAGCGGCCCCGTACCAAGTTCATGGCTTCAGGCAATCCGTAGGTGTGGCGGCGGGTGCGAATCACGTCGCCGCTGAGGGTCAGGTCTTCTAAAAGGCCCGCGAGGTCGCGCCGCACGCCCAATTTCTCACGGCCCTGACGGGTAAAGGTGCGCTCGAAATCACGGACATGCACCGGGCGGCCCAGCTTGTGAAGCTGCTCGATGATCAGTTCTTTGGCTTCGGGGCTGACAGCGTGAGCCGCCGAAACTTGAACAGGCTGGCCGATTTCAGTGTGTTGGGGTTGGGCAACTTGGGCGTCTAACTCGGGCGGCGCGTCGACTATTGCCGCTGCTGGCCGCTCTCCCCTTTTGAGGCGGGTGCCTTTGGGTGTGCGCTCACGCCTGCGGACTTGGGTCACGTCGAGGTCTGCTTCGGCAGGAACCCCCTCGGCTGGCGGCTGCGCTTCCAGAGCGGGTTCGGCGGCCACAGGTTCAACTTCTTCGCTTGGAGCGGCTTCCGGCGTTTCAGGAATGGGCTGAGTGGTGGGTGCCATTTCAAATTGGGTTTCAGGAGCTGGCTCGGCGACCTTACGGCGCTTCCCACGTTTAGGCGGGCTGGACTGCTCGTCAGCCGGCATGGGCAGCAGCTCAGGCTCGGCCAGTTGAGGCAGGGACATTGTCGCTTGAGCAGCGCCCGCTTCAACCTCAGGCGCACCAGCAGATTTCGCGGTGCGGCGTTGACGACTGGCCGCCTTGGGTTTGGGCGTTCCGGCTATCACGGGCACTTGAGCAGTTTCAGGCTCTGGTGACATGTCCGCAATCACGGGTTCGGCCAACACCGGCTCAGGCAAAAGCTGCGCCTGAACCATTTGCGCGGGCTGCTCCGGCTCTGGAAGTTTAGGCTGTACTCCCGCTTTTTGGCGACCTTTTCTTTGGGGCGCAGCGCTCGTCTTGGGCTCGGCAGGCGCGACTTCAGGCTCACTGACCACTGCGCTCAGAAACGCTTCCGCACCTTCACCACGCTTGGTTGGGGAGCGCTTGGAGGCTTTGGCTGGCTTGCTTTGCACAGCTGGAGCAGCTTCAATTCGGTTTTCTAGAACTTGGCTCTCTGGCTCCTGCGCCTTGCTTTTGCGGCCCTTTGGCTTGGGCGATGGCGCGGCGGTAAACTCAGGCAGCAGCTCGGCGGGGAGCGGCTCAGCCTGCATCGTCGGTTTGGTTCGGGCGGATTTGGTTTTGGATGAATTGGTTTTAGGGATGCTCGGCACCTTTTTGCTTGGCCCACTGGAGTTGCTGGACTCTGCTTGCTGGAGGGCTTGTGGGGGAATCACTTCGGCACTCGGCTTGGAAGTGGCGTTGCTCCTCCGGCGCGGCGCGGCTTGTTGAAGGCTGCGGCTGGCGGCTTCGGCGCTCTTTTCGTCCACATTGGTCGGAACGGGCAAAGCAGCAACTTGACTGTCGGTGGGCGCTGGGCGCTCCTGTTTCTTTCTCGGCACTTTGCACCTGTTCAGGACGGGGCGTAGCCTCAGCGCAGTGCGGCGTCGGTCAGCGAGTGACAGGGCCTGCATTTGCGGGGGCCTACGCGGTTCTTTCGCTTGTCTAGGGCTCTACGCTCTTACGGCGCGTCCTGTAGCCCAGAAGCATTCCCAGTTTAGCACAAGGCCACAGGCCTGCGTCGGCTTTTGGCGATCACGTGAACACGCTTCATTTGAGCGTTTGTTAGGACAGCAGGGGGTAAATCACTGAAGAGAATGGTGGCGCGAAACTCGCCGGTCACTTCAGGCCAAGCCCGCACCGCCTACCTCTTGCCCAACTGACCGGCTCATAAGGACTGCAAAGAGCAGACAGGAGCAGTCAAGGTCAGGAAACTGACAGGCGTAGTGCTCTAGAGTGATCCCATGAAGGCCAATAAAGTTGTGGCCGGTGTCATCGCCTCGCTGGTCATGAGCCTGATCTGGTATCTCGCCACTCCAAAGGACACGCACCCTCAAACTATGGCCGACCTCATCTCCTTACGCACTCCTATTGCCTTGACTCTGACAACTGGAGAACGCGTACAGGGCGAATTGCAGGGGGTAGACTCGCTGTGTGATGACTGGCAAGCAGCTTTTCAGACTGACCCTGACACTGCCGTATCGTTGCCAGATGGTCGCTCGCTTCACGCCCGCGACGTGACGAGTCTCGCGGTTGGTCGGTCATCCGCAGGAGCGCTCTGGAGTGAACCCAAAGCGCAGGACCAGCAGGCAAGTCACTTCTAGGCTGGATGATAGCGGGCGGCGAACTCGGCAGGTGGGACGTAGCCGAGACTG